>JADLDZ010000001.1 GCA_020846375.1 Nitrospirales bacterium
GAATTGCCCGGGCTGTTCTTTCTCCCTGGCCCTCCCTTCCCGGACCGCCAAGATGCTCGTGGCGGGAAATGATGCTCTCGGGTTCGGCGTTGTCGCCTCGGGCTGCAAGGTCTACTCGGCGTATCCCATGACGCCTGCCACCGGGATCATGACCTATATCACCGGCAAAGGGAAGGAGTACGGGGTGATTGTGGAGCAGGCGGAGGATGAGATCGCCGCCATCAACATGGCCCTGGGCGCCTCCTATGCGGGAGTGCGGGCGATGACGGGCACCTCGGGAGGAGGGTTCGCCCTGATGGTGGAGGGGATCTCCCTGGCGGGAATGAGCGAAATTCCCGTGGTCATCGCCCTCGGACAGAGGCCCGGGCCTGCAACGGGCCTTCCCACGAGGACGGAGCAGGGGGAACTGCTCTTCGCCCTGCACGCGGGACATGGCGAATTCCCCCGGGTGCTCCTCGCCCCGGGTACGCCGGAGCAGGCCTTCCTCCTGGCCAACAAGGCTTTCGATCTGGCGGAGAAGTACCAGATACCGGTCATCATCCTCACCGACCAGTACCTCGCGGACTCCCAATGGACGTTTGACGGGTTTGATCTCGGCGCTCTCAGATACACCGATTACCGGGTGAGGGGAGAGGCCTTTAAAAGCCTTCCTGACTACAAGCGCTTCACCTATACCGATACAGGGGTTTCACCCCTCGGAGTGCCCGGCGAGGCGCGACATATGGTGGTGGTGGACAGCGACGAGCATGATGAAGAGGGGCACATCGTGGAGGACGCCGGGACGAGGACACGGATGGTGGAGAAGCGCCTCCACCGGAAGATGCCCCTCATCAGGCAGGAGATCGCCCCTCCCGTGCTATACGGCGACAGCAATCCCGAGATCGTCATTGTCTGCTGGGGCTCGATGTACGGGGTCACCCGGGAAGCGGTGGACGCGCTCTCACAGAAGAGGAGCATCGCCATGCTCCATTTCAGCGAGCTGTACCCCTTTCCCTCCACCGACGCCTTCGACTACATGAAAGTCCTCTGCAATGCGAAGACGGCCCTCTGCGCCGAGATGAACGCCACCGGCCAGTTTGCGCGCCTCATGCGGATGGAGACGGGATATGAATTCACGGCGGGGATCAACCGGTACGACGGCAGGCCGTTCAGCGTCGAAAAACTGCTAGGAGAGATCAATGCCCACATCGGATGAGTACAAGGGCCGCACCCCTGCCTGGTGCCCGGGATGCGGCAATTTCCCCATTCTCAAGACATTCAGGGATTCCATGGCGGAGTTGGGTCTGGAGCCGCACCGGTTCACCATCGTCTCGGGCATCGGACAGGCGGGGAAATTTCCCCACTACCTCCGTTGCAACACCTTCAACGGTCTGCACGGCAGGACACTCCCGGTCGCCACGGGGATTCGGCTGGCCAACCACGAAATGGTCGTCATGGCGGTGGCGGGGGACGGCGATTGTTATGGGGAGGGGGGAAACCACCTGATGCACGCCATCAGGAGGAACATCAATATAAAGCTCTTCGTCCATGACAACCAGATCTACGGACTCACCAAGGGGCAGGCGTCCCCCACGAGCATGGAGGGGATGATCACAAAGAACCAGCCCTACGGAGTGCTCTCCGAGCAGTTGAACCCCGCCGCGCTGGCCATCGCCCTCGACTGCAGCTTTGTGGCCAGGAGCTTTGCGGGCGACGGGGAGCACCTGAAATCCATGGTCAAAGCGGCGGTGCAGCATAAGGGCTTCAGTCTTGTCGACATCTATCAGCCCTGCGTGACGTTCAACAAGGTCAACACCTTTCTCTGGTACAAGGAGAGGGTCTATCACCTGGAGCCCGGATACGATCCCGAAGACAGGACGGAGGCCTTCAGGCGGGCACTCGAATGGGGTGACCGCATTCCCATCGGCATCCTCTACCGGAATAACCGCCCCACCCTCGAGGAGAGGATCCCGATCATCAGCGACAGTCCCCTCGTGAAACAGCCTTTCGACAGAACAAAGGCCGAAGCCACTCTCAGGGAATTTTATTAGTCGAGCGCAGCAAACTGGAAGCTTTCCATGCAGGTCAATGAAGGACATACCCCTCCCCCGGGCAGTGCTGTTCCCTGCGAAAGAGCTTGCAGCGGAGGGCTTTTTCTGCTAAAAGATAAATAAGGAGCGCGCCTTTCCCTCCTTCCAGTGCTGCATGGGGACTCCCGGCGGAGGGCCTTGCCATCTTCACTGACAACCCCGGACAAAGGAGGTATGCCATGTCCTGCATCACGGCGCGAGACATAATGCATCCGAGGATGAGCATCACGGCGAAGGAGAGGGGTACCGACATCGTGAAGAGGCTGCTCTGCCCCTACTCAGCCCTGCCGGTTGTCGATGAGAACCTCGTGGTGATCGGCATTGTATCGGAGTACGACATACTCGAAGCGGTCAGACAGGGGAAGACCCTTTACGAAATCGAGGCCCAGTCGATCATGAGCTGCGGGCATGCAGAGCATGGATACTGCAACAATCCCATCACGGTAATGCCGGAGACGCGGATCGAAGATGTGGTGGAGCTCATGTATTCCCTCCACTGCTTCATGCTCCCGGTGGTGGAGCGGAAGGAGCTGGTGGGCATCATCGGCAGGAAGCTGATCATCAACGCTCTGGCGGAGACAGGTTTCTGGCCGGAGCACGAATTCAAGGTGAAGATCCCCTCCTCAACGGTCGGGGCCGGAGCGTAAGAGACAGAATAAAACAGGATGAAGCAGAATAAGACAGAGGGAAACAGAAAACAGCAGTTATCCTCCTTTCTGTCTTACTCTGTTCTACTCCGTCTCATTCTGTAGTTATCTGCCTTCTTCTGTCTTCGTGTTGACATCCCTTCTCCGTATGCTACTATAGGAATACAAGCGCAGCACCATGTCTCACGGAAGGGAGGTGAATCGGGATGAAGAAGAAACTGGGCAAAAAGGCCCTTGCAAAAGAGGCCACTTTCTGGCTCGGGATCAAGAGCGCATCGTTGCAGAATCCTGGCATTGCATGCCAGAAGTGAAAGAGCTGAAAGAGTTGATGTTGCCCGTCGGGCAACACAAGGGGCGGACAGGGCTGCGGGAACTCTCAAAAGGGGAAGCTGCCCTGTC
>JADLDZ010000002.1 GCA_020846375.1 Nitrospirales bacterium
AGGAAGGTCTATGAGATGCACTGCGCCTCCTGCCACGGTCCGGATCTGAAAGGCGACATAGCGCCTTCCCTTACCGACGGGGTGTGGCTCTATGCGAAGGGACCCATCGGCGACGATACTCTCTTCCGGCTCATTGCCGAGGGCACGGAGCAGAACAGGGATTTCGCCGGAAGAAAAGCGACAGGCGGCATGCCCCCCTACAGGGACTCTTTCGGCACGAAGAAGATCTGGTCGCTGGTCTCCTATATAAGGACGATGGAAGAAAAATAAAAAAACGGGAGGAAGAACCAATGGAACAGGCAAAAAAGCAGAAGGAGGACCTTTACCGTGTGCAGGCTTCCGCATCGGCAGCCGACGCCTTCGGGGAGGAGGACAGCATAGAGGGAATGGAGCGGGCGGATACCCGCACCCGGCTTCCCTGGGGCTGGCTGCTGCTCTTCATCGGTCTTATCTTGTGGGGGATCTGGTACGGTATCGCCTTCACCCACGTGATCAGCGGCTGGAGCCAGGAAGGCCAGTACCGGGAATCCCTGAAGAAATGAGGAGAAGATGCCGCCTGAAAAACGGTGGACAATGCGGTCGCTCCGGCGCCTCGCCGCCGTCCTCCAGACAGTAATCATTGGAGGCCTGCCGTTCCTGAAGGTACACGGCGAGAGCGCCCTCCGTTTCGACGTCTCCACCCTCCGGCTCCATGTCTTCGGCTGCACCCTCTGGATGCAGGAGTTTTTCCTCGTCCTCCTCGTGCTCATCTTCTTCACTCTCCTGGCCCTCTTTGTCACCCTCGTCTTCGGGAGAGTCTGGTGCGGCTGGCTCTGCCCCCAGACCGTGCTGTCGGATTTCACCTCTTTCATGGACAGGCTCAGGGGGAGGGGACCGGTCTTCACGGCAACGGCGTATCTGGCGACTTTTCTCCTCAGCGCCGTCGTCGCCACCTCCCTCATCGGGTATTTTGTCTCGCCCTACGAATTCCTGCCCGCTCTCTTCCGGGGCGGCACGGGAGCGGACACCCGGGGATGCTGGATCGTCGTGACCCTGGGCATTTTCCTGAACTACGCCTTCCTGCGCCACAAGTGGTGCGCCACAGCCTGTCCATATGCGAAGCTGCAGAGCGTCCTCTTCGATAAAAGCACCCTCATCATCGAAATGGACCCCGGGAGGGCCGCCGAATGCATCGACTGCGAAAAATGCGAGAAGGTCTGCCCCACCGGGGTGAGCATACGCCGGGGCATGGATGCCGCCTGCATCAACTGCGCGGAATGCATCGACGCCTGCAGCGGGGTCATGGGCCGCTTCAACAGGAAGGGCCTTATCCGGTACGCTTTCGGCGCAGGAGGGGAGGGGAAGGTCCTGCGGCAGAATTTCTTCGCCATGGGCAGTCTCGTTCTCCTCTTCTTCGGCCTCTTCCTTTATTTTGTCCTCGCCCGGACCGGGGTGGATGTCACCGTGCTGCCCCATGCCATGGGGCCCCGGCTGACCCGGGAGGGGAAGATCATCAACGCCTATGTCCTCGCGGTGAAGAATATGCGGGACCACCCGGTGGAGCTGGAGGTGACCGTGGAGAAATTCGACGACAGCCTTGTCCAGTCCCTTACCGCTCCCGTGCGCCTCGAGGCCGAAAAGGCGGATAAGGTCCCCCTCTTCGTGCGGGTGGAAAAGAGAACGGGGATGCAGGGCTCGCGGAGGATTACCATCACCCTGGAAGATGTTCCAGGGAAAATCCGTATCGTAAAGGAGGCGAATTTCGTTATCCCCGATGAACTATAAAGTCCTTGTTACCGCCATTTTGATTGGAGGGATCGCTGCTGTGGCAGCGCCCATCTATGTGGGAGTCCAGAAGCGGGATACCGTGGTGGAGGAGCACCCCTACGACGCGGGGCTCGCATACGATGAAAGGAGAGAGAGGGAGGAGAAGCTCGGATGGAAGGTGGTCTTTCCCTCTTCCCTCACGACAGGAGAGAGCGTCTTCCAGCTCGACCTCCTCGACAGGGAGGGCAGGGACATCGACGACGCCACGGTGGAAGTGCGCCTGAACCGGCTTGGAGACTCGCAGGGGAGGACGTACCGGTGCGAGAACTCCGGCAAGGGACACTACACGGCAGCGGTGCGCCTGGAGCTGCCGGGATACTGGGACGTGAGCGCCCGCGTGGAACGCACCCGCGATTTCCTGAGTTTCGAGGGAAGGATTCCCGTCCGGGCAAACTAAGGAGGGTACTGCAATGAAAATAAGCGGATGGATCAACGTCGCCGTCACGATCATTCTCGTGGTCACCTTTGTCGGTATCATCTGGCACTACTACAAACCGAAAAAGAAAAAAAAGGAGATCGAGGAGGTCGAGCAGCCAAAATACAGGATGCTGGAGGACGAGGAGGAGAAGCCGGAGAAGTAGCTTTCTATTCCCTCTCTATCGCAATAGACGCCCTCTTTTCGTATAATATCTCATCATATAGCTGGAAGGCGGGCGTCTGAATGCACCACGGGGAGAAAAGCAGGGAGGAGCTGCTGCAGGAAATTGCGCAGCTCAGGAATCGGATCAGAGAGCTCGAAGAGGCGGAAGGGGAGCGGAAGCTGCAGGCGGAGGAGGCGCTGCGCACAGGCGAGGCGCGGTACCATATCATTTTTGATCTCTCTCCCGTTTCTCTCTGGGAGGAGGACATCTCCGCGGTCAGGGAGGCCCTCGGGCGGCTGAAGACAGCGGGAGTGCGCGATTTCGGAAGCTACTTCGACGAACACCAGGATTTCGTTGCGCAGGTGATGCGCATGGTGAGGATCGTCAACGTGAACGAAGCGGCCCTGAAGCTCTACGGAGCCCGGAACATGGAAGAGATGATCGGCTCGCTGGACAGGATCCTCACCCCGGAATCTTTCACTGCTTTCAGGGAGTTCCTTACTGCTATCGCCGAGGGGCGGAGCTCCTTCACGACAGAGGCGGTGAACAGGACGCTCCAGGGGGAGA
>JADLDZ010000003.1 GCA_020846375.1 Nitrospirales bacterium
CTCCCTTGCGGACGGCATATGCTCCCATAGTGAACAGGCCGACACAGAGATCAGGGAAATGGACGCAAAGGCACTGGAACTGCTTCGTATCCGCCCGGGCGAAACACTCGCTTGGGAGGAGATCAGGGAGAGACTCCCCCGGATATTTCCCTTATGGTATAAGGAGTTCTGCATCGCGTGCGGCTGGAAACGGGCGTGCGACAGGAGTGTACAGTACCGCCTGATGAGTGCTCCCCTGCCACGCTCACCTTAAGCGCGATAGGGGGTACTCAGAAGGGATTACGGATCCTTGACTTCCCTCTTCTCTCTTTTTTAATATCCCTGTTTCTGTCGTATCGCTACCACTGTCTGATCGCGGATGATCTTCAGATAGTTGAAATGGCTGCCCGCGATCTTCCCGAATCCCTCCCGGTCCCCTTCAATGTAGAAGAGGCCGATCGGCTTGTTGCCGATCGTAATAGGCAGGAGGATGACGAAAATACGGGGAGAAACCCGTGTGCGGTACCATTCCGGTAGCAATTTTTTCATCTCCGGGTCGTCGATATTCTTCACAACCAGATCTTTCTGTTTCAGGATGGACATGCCGAACAGGTCGTTCGATTCCCCGTAATTGACACTGAACCACTGCCTGATCTCCTCGATCCCGCTGCCGAAACCGAATCGCACATGCATTTCGGAGGCCTTCGTATCCTTGATGAAAAACAGCACGCGGGACATGCCCGACAACTGCATGCCGCGGTACATGGTCTCCAGTGCTATCCTGATGACGTCGTTCAGGGAGCAACTGCTGAGGATGGAATTGTTGATATCCTGGATTCCCTTGGTGAAGATGCTCTCCGGCGTATTCTCCTGCTCCACTGCGAGGAGGGCGTCGATGGTCCTCAGAGACTCGGCAAGCGCATCAAATGGAGAGGCATCCGGGTCCGCCGCCCCACAGGCCGCCTCCTCCCCGGTCTCCTTGAGGAGCTGTCTGCTGAAGGGAATGCTCCCGAGATCGATAGTGAACAGGGAGGAATATTCCACCAGGTCCTGCAGAGAGGAGGCGATAATGCCGGACAGCTTTCCGTGCAGGTCTCCGTAATGGTCCTTGAACGAGGCCGCAAGCTTTCCGAGCTCTTCCTCCCGCTCCGCTTGTCCCGCGGAGGCGGCGAGAATGCCCGTGATCTCGTTGGAAAAGGTAGCGATACTGTTCAGCCTGTCCAGCTCACCCGGGTTCCCGGAGATTTCCCTTCCCCGCATCCGGTGCATACTCTGTACGATCCGGGAGGGGAAGTTCCACCCCTTTGCAATGGTCATTCCGAACTCCTCGTACGGCGCCCCCAGAACGGAGAACGCTGCCAGTTCCTCCGACACCTCCCTTTCTCTGCTGAAGGCTTTTGCCTCATGGATCTTCTCGGGCCACGCAAAGGCGACCAGCATCCTGCCGAAGGTATGGAAAAGGGAGCAGAGGAATGCCTCCTCCCTGTCGGCGAAGCCGGTATCCCCGGCTATCTTCTGCGCCAGTATCCCGCTGTAGAAGGACTTCACGAGCGTCTCGACAAGCTCTTCATCCGGTCCGTTCTTCTGCACCTGGTCGAAGAGCATGAGGGTAAGGGCGAGATTTTTTATGCTCTCGAACCCGAGAAGAATGATCGCCCTGGATATGGTGGTAACCTCTCCGAATTGCGAAAAGCTCACGCTGTTCACCAGCTTGAGCACTTTTGAAGTGAGTGCGTGGTCTTTCAGGACGAGATTGGCGAATTCGGAAACGGAGGTGTCCTCCGACTCCCTGAACCTGCTGATCAGACTGACCGTAGTGGCCATGGCGGGGAGGTCGCTGTGCCGGAGGAGCCGGTTCAGTACCGCGTCCTTGGCGCCCTGTCTGTTCTGCCGCATTGTAGCACCTCATTCCCCCGTAAAATTGCCGCTATTGTACCAGAAACCCCGGAGTCTTTGCCGGGGAGCCCCCGGCGGGCGTACCGGCACTCTGCCGGAGTGCTCCCGAAGGGCGGAAGCGCTATTTCTCAGGGAATTTCAAATCTTTCGGCGGTCTGTAGTATAATCTAGTGAACAGCTGCCGGCCACACCCGGTACTGCGTAATGCGGGGAAGGAGCACCCATCATCTCTCCCATTGCCGCGCCCTGTTGCGCACATCCTGAGATAAGAGAGAGGTCAGAAACGTGTCGGAACCAACGCCCCTGATGAAGCAGTACTTCAGCATCAAAGAGAAGTACCACGACACCATCGTGCTTTTCAGGCTGGGCGATTTTTACGAAATGTTCGGCGAGGATGCCAGAGTCGCGTCCCGCACGCTCCAGATCGCCCTTACCACCAGGGACAAGGGAAAGGACGATCCCACCCCCATGTGCGGGGTCCCCTATTTTTCCGTCGACGCGTATGTTTCAAAGCTCATCAAGGCGGGCTACAAAGTCGCCCTCTGCGAGCAGGTGGAGGACCCGAAGCTGGCGAAGGGCATCGTCCAGAGGGAGGTGGTGCGGGTGATCACCCCCGGAACCCATGTACCGGACCAGCCCAAGGAGAATTCCTATATCATGAGCATTTTCCCCCGGCAGAACCGGTGCGGCATCACGGTCGCCGACCTCTCCACCGGGGAGTTCACCCTCTACGAGACGGACAAACCGGTGGAGGATGAAATAGGAAGGTACGAGCCGCGGGAGATCCTCTGCCCGGCGAGCATGAGGGATGATCTCCATTATCGGGAAGTCCTCAAGGGCCTCTTCGTTTCCCCGTACGACGACTGGCATTTCGACCATATGGAGGCCTATAAGACCCTGCTCCGCTATTTCAGGGTCTCTTCCCTCGACGGGTACGGGTGCGGCGGCATGGACGCGGCGGTTGCAGCGGCCGGCGCGCTCATCTCCTACCTGGAGGAAACACAAAAGGTGCTGACTTTCAAGAAGATTTCGGTTCTCAATCCCGCCGCCTGCATGTTTCTCGACGCGGTAACCAAGAGGAACCTCGAACTGCTCCATAACCTCAGGGACGGCTCGGCGGAGGGCTCCCTCCTCTGGGTGCTCGATGAAACCCTCACTCCCATGGGAGGGCGCTTTCTTCGCAGCGCACTCACCAAGCCCCTTATCGCCGTGGAGGAAATCCGGAAAAGACAGGAGGCGGTCGGCGCCATCGTCGAGGATTATGAACTGATGGAGGAGCTGAGGACCTCCCTGCGGAAAATCCAGGATATGGACAGGCTCACTGCCCGGGTCATCGCGAAGACGGCCGGACCGCGTGATTGTATCGCACTGAAGGGCTCCCTCGACTCCCTGCCCTCCATCAGGAAATGCCTTGTCTCTTCCACGGACCCGTACATCAGGGAAATCGGGAAAGGGATCTCCGAATTCACGGAACTCGGGGATCTCATCGCCTTCGGCATCGCGGAGAACCCTCCGGCAAACCCGCGTGATGGCGGGCTCATCCGCAAGGGGTATGACAAGGAGGTCGACGAGCTCAGGGAAATTTCGACCAGCGGCAAGGACTTCATCGCCCGCCTCGAGGCCGAGGAGAGACAGAGGACCGGCATCTCCTCCCTGAAAGTGGGATTCAACAAGGTATTCGGCTACTATATCGAGATCACCAGGACAAACCTCCACCTCGTGCCCCCCGATTACCTCAGGAAACAGACCCTCGCAAACGGGGAGAGGTTCATTACCCCCGATCTGAAGGAGTACGAGACGAAAGTTCTCGGAGCGGAAGACAGGCTCCGGGACCTCGAATACGAGCTGTTCCAGGGGATCCTCGAAAAGATGGTCAAATTCGCTCCTCCGCTCCTGAACACCTCGTCACAGATCGCGGTGATCGATTTCCTCCTCTCTCTCTCCACGGTCGCCAAACGGTATGATTATGTCCGTCCGGTTGCCACCGATGATGGCGCCATCGAGATCCGGGACGGCAGGCATCCCGTGGTGGAGAGGCTCATCACCACGCACGCCGTCGCCTCCATGGACGAGAGGTTCATTCCCAACAGCGCCCACCTGGATTGCGGGGACAACAGGCTGCTGATAATCACCGGCCCCAATATGGCGGGAAAATCCACGTACATGAGACAGGTCGCCCTGATCGTACTGATGGCGCAGATCGGCTCCTTTGTCCCGGCAGCCGCCGCGACTATCGGGATCGTGGACCGGATCTTCACCCGGATCGGCGCATCGGATTTCATCACCCGGGGGCACAGCACGTTCATGGTGGAAATGATCGAGACCGCCACCATCCTGAACAATGCGACACACAGGGGGTTGATCCTGCTCGATGAGGTGGGCCGGGGGACGAGCACCTTCGACGGGATCAGCATCGCGTGGGCGGTCGCCGAGTTCCTTGCGAATACGGTGCGGGCCCGCACCCTCTTTGCCACCCACTACAATGAGCTGACGGACCTCGCCGTCTCCCTTGAGGGGGTCAGGAACTATAACGTAGTGGTGAAAGAGTGGGGAGACGAGGTCATCTTTCTGAGGAAGATCGAAAGGGGCCCCGCGGACAAGAGCTACGGCATCCAGGTCGCGCGCCTGGCCGGCCTCCCTGACCCGGTCATCGAGCGGGCGAAAGTCGTCCTGGACAAGCTCGAAAGGAAAGAGGCCAAGGCCCTGTCCCCCCGCATCGCACAGATGGACCTCTTCTCCGGCATCGACCCCCTTGCCGCAGACCTGCTGAGCATCGATATGGAATCCCTGACCCCGCAGAAGGCGCTGAAAAGGATTGTCGAACTGCGGACAAAAGCGGAAGGCCGCTCCTGATGGAGAGGGGAGGAGGAATGCTGATTGTCGGCCTCACAGGGAATTTCGGGATGGGGAAGAGCACGGTGGCGCGCATGTTCCGGGAGCTGGGAGCTGCGACCATCGACACGGACGACATCGTGCGGGAGCTCTTCTCCGACCCCGTCGTGCTCTTCGAGATAAAGAAGGCCTTCGGCGAGGAGATTGCGGCGGGAGGAGTCCTCGACAAGGGGGCGCTCGCCACCCTCGTGTTCGAGCATCCTCCGCTCAGGATCAGCCTCGAAAATATCCTGCATCCCCGTGTTTTCGCCAGGATCGGGGAGGAAGTCGGGTCTCTGGCTGCCGGCGGCGCACGCATGGTGATCGTGGAGGCGCCGGTGCTCTTCGAACGCGGATACCAAAACAGGTTCGACAGGATAGTAACGGTGTTCACATCCGAAGAGACCGCCGTACAGCGCCTCACCGGAAAGGGGATATCGGTGGAGGAGGCGCGGAAGAGGCTGCAGAGCCAGTTTCCCATCGACATGAAACGGGAGAAGTCCGATTACACGATCGATAACAGCCGCACCCCGGACGATACCCGCAGGCAGGTGGAGTATGTCTACCGGGAATTGTCGGGCCAGGGCGGGGGGACAACGAGGAGAGGCGGAGTGCCGGGAAGAGACAATGGAGATCATTGAACGGCTCCCCTCGAAGCTGCACTACCCGAATCCCGTAGTCACCATCGGGAATTTCGACGGGGTCCACCGGGGGCATCAGAAAGTATTCCGGCGAGTGGTGGAAAAGGCAGCGGAGATCAACGGCACCCCCATCGCCGTCACCTTCACTCCGCACCCGGTAAGAGTCCTTGCCCCGGAGAGGGGACTGAAGATGATCACTACCCCGGAAGAGAAGCGGGAGCTGATCGCCCGGTTGGGGATCAAAGTCCTCATCTGCATCACGTTCGACAAGAGCTTTTCACACCTGACCCCAGACGATTTCATCAGGGAGCTCCTCGTGGAGAAGATCGGAGCGCACTGGGTGATCGTGGGCCACAGCTACTCTTTCGGCAAGGGGAAGAAGGGGACCACCGCCATGCTCCGGGCCAGGGGGAAAAAGTACGGGTTCAGGGTGAGTGTCGTGCGCTACGCACAGTTGTACGGGGAGAAAGTGAGCAGCAGCAGGGTGAGAAGCACCCTCTTGCGGGGCCGTGTGTGCGAGGCGGCATGCATGCTGGGAAGGGCATACCATATCGAAGGGACCGTGGTAAAGGGCGCAGGCAGAGGAGGCCCACTGCTCCATACTCCCACCGCAAACCTGAGCACCGCCCACGAACTTATCCCGAAAGAGGGAGTCTATGCGGTGCGGGTATCCCTGAAGGGACGCACGCACCGCTCCGCCTCTGTCTCCTCCCCGCCTCCTCCGCCCGGCGGCGAGGTCTTCGACGGCGTCGCCAGTATCGGGAAGAACCCGACATTCCCCGAGGGAGTGATGAGCTACGAGGTGCACCTTTTCGATTTCAACAGGGACATCGTAGGGAAGTCCCTGCGTGTCCACTTCATCGACAGAATACGCGACGAGAAGAAGTTTTCCGGTATTCCGGAGCTCCAGGAGCATATCGGGCGGGACATCGCGGCGGCCAGGGCCATCCTGGACCGGAAAAAGGTGCCGCTTTTTCGGTAACATACGATTCACCCTGCGGGAGGCACGGACGCCCTTGCTTTCATTTTAGGAGGTTATGAGCTTTGTGTCGATTTCCGGTTGACTTCGTGTTCCAGGTTTTTTTATTCTATCGGACAGCTGACCCATTATGAAACTCTTCCCCAAACAAATAGATTTTTTCGAGCTCTTCGACAGAGCGGCCTCCAATGTCACCCGGGGTGCGGTCCTCATTGTCTCCCTCATGGAAAGCGGGGGAGAGGAGATGGAAGCACTTGCCAAGGAAATCTACGAGGTGGAGCAGGAAGGCGACATGCTGACCCATGATATCATGAAGAAGCTCAACAAGACCTTCATCACTCCCATCGACAGGGAGGACCTGTATGCTCTTGCCTCGAGGCTGGACGACGTCATCGACCTCATCTGGAGCGCGGCGGACAGGATGACCGTGTTCAAGCTCAGGAAAGCGACGCCGGAGGCGATCTCCATGTCGAAGGACCTCCTCCTGACAACGAAAGTCATCAATAAGACCATAGGGAAGCTGAAGGAAAAGAACTACCCGCATGTCCAGGAGCTCTGTATCGAGATCAACCGGCTCGAAAACAGGATCGACAGGGACTTCAGGGATGCGCTGGGCAAGCTGTTCGATGAGGGGAACGACCCGATTTTCATCATAAAATGGAAGGAGATTTACGAGATCCTCGAAGACGCCTCCGACCGCTGCGAGGATGTCGCCAATATCATAGAAGCCATCGTTCTCAAACATGCATGACTCCTACTTCCTTCTCCTATGCGTCATCGTCCTCGCCGTTGTCTTCGATTTCATAAACGGCTTTCACGATACCGCCAACGCCATCGCCACCTCGGTATCCACCCGTGTCCTCTCCCCGCGCGCCGCGGTGATCATGGCCGCAGTCCTCAACCTGGTGGGAGCCCTTTCGGGCACGGCGGTGGCGAAAACAGTGGGGGCCGGCATCGTGGAATCGGCCGGCATCACCCAGCTTACCATCATTTCCGCCCTCCTTTCCGCCATCATATGGGATCTCATCACCTGGTATCTGGGGCTCCCCACCTCCTCCAGCCATGCCATTATTTCGAGCATCGTGGGGGCCGCCATTGCGACCTCCGGCGTATCGGTCATCATCGAGGCGGGAGTATACAAAGTATTCCTGGGTCTTCTCCTTTCCCCCGTCCTCGCCTTCATCCTCGGCTATTTCCTGATGCAGTTCCTCATCCTGCTCTTCCGGAGCGCTTCTCCCGCGACGGTCAACAGCATTTTCAACAGGATGCAGGTGGTTTCCGCCGCATACATGGCCTTCAGCCACGGCAGCAACGACGCACAGAAGACCATGGGCATCATCTCCATGGCACTGGTAAGCTACTATGGGCTGAGCAGCTTTACCGTTCCGATGTGGGTCGTCGTCCTGTGCGCCGTGGCAATGGCGCTGGGGACCGCCTTCGGAGGATGGAGGATCATCAAGACCCTGGGCACCCGCCTCGTGAGCCTGAAGCCCATACACGGTTTTGCCGCTGAAACGGCGGCTGCCTCCCTCATAGAGATCGCCTCCCGGATCGGTCTCCCCCTTTCGACGACCCATGTCATCTCTTCCACCATCATGGGGGTGGGCGCATCGAAAAGGTTTTCCGCGGTACGGTGGGGCGTAGGAGGCAATATCATCATGGCATGGGTGCTGACCATCCCCGCATGCGTCGGGCTTGCCTGGGGCATCTGCTCGGTGGGCATGTATCTGGTCTGACAGCCGCCCCGC
>JADLDZ010000004.1 GCA_020846375.1 Nitrospirales bacterium
CTGGTGGTGGATACCGGCAATTTCCGTTACGAGAACACCACTCCCGAAGTGCTTGCCGTCGCTTCCGACCTGGCGAAAGCGGGAGCCCCTCCCCACATCATCTACCGGGAGATCAACGAGACATGGTCCGAAGCTCGGTTTCAGCTCTACCTCAGGGTGTTGAATACGCTGCAGGTGAATGGCGGGATCGCCATCACCGTGGTTACCCGGGAGATGTTCGAAGAGACGGGCGCCTGTCCCGACGATACGGAAACCTTTGTATCGGCCCCCAAAATGATGAAGAATATCAACGTGTCGATCCTGCTGCGGGAGACCGGCCGGAACGAGTACAAGGTCAGCCTGCGTTCGAGGAACAACATCAATGTCGCACGAATCGCGGAGGCCTTCAACGGCGGAGGGCACAGGAACGCGGCGGGGTGCACCGTGAAGATGGAACTCGGGGCAGCCAGGGCGGAGCTCATCAGGAAAGTGAAGGAGCAGATTACCCTTTGCTATCCCTGCCCGGTGGAACAGCTTCAGGTCTGACACGCTCTAAAAGCTCTCCTGCAGCTTTTCGCAGAGTTCTTCCGGTGTGATGACGGCACCGCCGGGCTTGCCGTAGAAGAGCACTTCAGACTTCCCGTTCACCGCGAGCCGCACGTCTTCCACCATCTGACCCGCATTCAGCTCTACGGTAAGAAAGCGTCTGCCTCCTCCCGCCAGTCCGCCGATCACCTTTTCCGGGAAAGGGAAGAGAGTAACCGGGCGCAGGAGTCCTGCCTTATATCCCTCCTGGCGCATTTTCCGCAGCGCGGATAGGGCGATACGCGCCGCGATACCGAAGGCCACCACAATCAGTTCCGCGTCCTCTGTGTGGTAGGCCTGGAAGCGCACTTCCCGCTCTTTCATTTTCCGGTACTTCGCCTGTAAGAGATAGTTCTTCTGCTCCAGCTCCCCCTCTCCCATGAAGAGGGTCTTGATCACGTTGGGTTCTCTTCCCTTGCAGCCGGTGAGCGCCCACTTCTTTCCGGGGAGGCGCGGTTTCCGGTAGGGAGTCGGAAAGAAAGGCTCCATCATCTGGCCGAGGATCCCGTCTCCCAGGAGCATGACAGGGGTCCTGTACTGGTCGGCCTTATCGAAGGAAAGGAGCGTGAGGTCCCACAATTCCTGGAGGGTATACGGGGCATAGACAAGGAGCCGGTAGTCTCCGTGTCCCCCTCCCTTCACTGTCTGAAAATAGTCCGCCTGGCTTGCGGAAATGTTCCCGAGCCCCGGTCCTCCTCTTTGCATGTTGACGATCACCGCCGGGAGCTCCGCACCGGCGAGGAAAGAGATGCCTTCCTGCTTCAGGCTGATGCCGGGTCCGCTCGAAGAGGTCATGGCCCGCGCCCCGCATGCCGCAGCACCGTACACCATGTTGATTGCGGCCAGTTCACTTTCCGCCTGGAGAAAGATACCCCCTACCTCGGTCATTCTCCAGGACAGGTATTCGGGTATTTCGTTCTGTGGGGTAATGGGATATCCTGCATAGAACCTGCATCCGGCCTGCACCGCTGCTTCGGCAATAGCCTCATTCCCCTTCATCATGATTTTTTTCATCGGAAAATTATACCATGCAGGAGCGTTTTTTGGCAGGGAAAGGGGCGATGGCCGCCGCGCGGCAAAGAGAATATTTGTGGAATATCTGTGACACAGGACACCGCACTTTTGATATAATCAGGTGAGTCTTTTGTCCTTCTCTCCCAGGGTGACTGTCAGCGTATACGATACTGTCGAACAGCGCAAAGGGTATTCCGCCCTATCCCCGCCCCCGATGCCCGAGAACAGGAGGGCAGGGGAGGGAGGCCGATGTGGCGTGCCCCGGTCCGGACCTGCTCCGGGAGGCAGGGTGCGGAATTCGCTTTTCGGTGTTGGAGGGTAGTGATGAGGAGTGCAGTGAAGAGGAAGGTCCTGGTGGTGGATGATGATGGAGATGTGCGGGCGATGCTGCTCGGAGTCCTGAAGGACGAGGGGTTCTTTACGACGGAGGCGATTGACGGGGCGGGCGCCGTAGAGCTTTTCCGGGACGTTCTGCCTGACGCGGTGCTCCTTGATTTGAACATGCCGAGCATGGGAGGCATCGAGACACTCCATGAAATAAAGCGCATCGCAAGAAATGTGCCCGTTATTATCCTGACAGGGTTCGGGGATATTCCCACTGCCGTGGAGGCGATCAAGAGCGGCGCCTATGATTTCTGCGTCAAGCCTCCTGACTTCAACAAGCTCATTATCACTCTCCGGCGGGCGATCGAGATGAAGGAGCTTGAGGAGGAGGTGAAAAGGGCGCATACCGCCCTTGAGCTCTCCCAGGAGGGCATATTCGGGAAGAGCGGCGCGATGAGGAAGGTGATCCAGCAGATCAACCAGGTGGCGGGAACCGACTTCTCCGTTATTATCCAGGGGGAAACCGGCACGGGGAAATCCTATATCGCCGGTGTACTGCATTCGATGAGCAAAAGGGCCTCCAACCCCTTTGTGCGCGTCGATATCGGGTTGATCCCCGATCCACTCGCGGAGAGCGAGCTCTTCGGGTACCGGAAGGGGGCCTTTACCGGTGCAGACAGGAACAAGTTTGGCTATTTCGAGAGCGCCCGGGGCGGCACCGTCTTCGTCGACGAGCTGGAAAACATGTCGCCGTACATGCAGAGCAAGCTCCTGACCGCCATCGAGAAGAAGGAGATCTATCCCCTCGGCAGCACCAACCTCGTGAATATCGATGTCCGCTTCATCGCTGCGACGAACAAAGACCTGAAGAGCAGCGTCGGGAAAGGTCTCTTCAGGGAGGACCTCTTCTACCGTATCGGGGAATTCATCATCACTCTGCCCCCCCTTCGGGAGAGGAGGGAGGATATCCCCTTTTTCACACAGAAATTTTTCCTGGAAGCGTGTGACGAGCTGCAGAAGCAGATACGGGGGATAAGCGACGGGGCTCTCGCTCTGCTGATGCAGCATGCCTGGTATGGGAATATCCGGGAGTTGAAGAACGTGATACGCAGGGCGGTGCTGCTTGCGAACACCGATATGATCAAGCCGGTGCATCTCGATCTCACGGCCGGCTGCAGGCCGGAAGAGGAAGCTCCTGTCGTCCCCCTCTCTCTCAAGGATTCGGTGAGGGAGCTGGAAAGGACCAGGATCCAGGAGGCCCTCGTGAGGACGAGAGGGAACAAGACGAAGGCGGCGGAGATCCTGCGGATAAGTTACAAGAACATGAGCGACAAGATCAGGGAGTACGGCATCGAGTAGCCCGGTTGGGGTGTTCCCTATGGGAGCGGGTTTCCTGCATTCCCATGTACCAGTTCGATGAGCGTCACTTCGGGAGGCGCGAGGAGACGGAAGGGCGGACCCCAGGTGCCCGACCCCCTGCTTACATAGAGCCGTGAGCTCCCGGGCAGTTCCGCATACCCGGCCTGGACGGTCCCCTTGACGGCATAGTACGCTCCGGTCAAGAGGCTGAAGGGGAAGATCTGCCCTCTGTGCGTGTGTCCGGAAAGCTGGAGATCGAAGAGCCCCGCAGCGCTCCTGTCGACAAGCGGCCTGTGTTTCAGCAGAAGGGTGAACTTCTCCCGGGGCAGGGCGGAGAGCAGCGCCTTTTCGGACACATCGTTGAAGAGGCCGAAAGCCTTTGCAGCAGGATCGTCCACCCCGGCAATGTTGATCGTGCCGGTGGCGGCCTCCCCCTTCAGGAGAGTGAACCCCGCTCCCCTGGTGAAGGCGAGGGCCTGGTCGATCCCCGCGTAATATTCATGATTTCCCACGATGGCGAATTTTCCCTGGGGAGGGCGTATCTCCTGCAGCAGATCTGTGAGCCCGTTCAGGCGTGCGATCTGTCCATCCACAAGGTCGCCGGTGGAGACGAGGATATCGGGATTCGCCCGCTTTACCACGGCGAGGATGCGCCGCAGCCTCTTCTCCCGCACGATCAGCCCGAGGTGCACGTCCGAGATCTGGGCGATGGTAATCCTTCCTGTTTCCCGGGGGATTTTCGGTGAAAAGAGGACAACCCTTTCCATGCGTATCGCCCCGGCCTCGAAATGCGCATACAGGGAGAGGAGGAGCGAAAGGAAGAGGGGAAAAAGAAAAGCGGGGCGGTCCGGAACCTGCAGCCCGGCGAAGTCCCGCCGGAGCATATGCTCCCCCGCGGAAACCACAAGACGATAGAGGTCGAGGAGTGCCGACAGGGAGCAGAAGAGGAAGAGGCCCCCCATCCAGGTATAGCCCGTGCATGCCAGGATCTGAGCGCTCCTCTCGTAGCCCTGTTTTTCCGCAATGCGGATGAGGAGAGGAGCGGCCGTCATGAATGCCAGGAAGAGGACGAGGAGCAGGGAGGCTCCCATCCCGGGGAAAAAGGCGGCCCGTATCTTCACGAAGGCGTAATAGTGCAATCCTCCATACAGGGAGAAGAAGACGAGAAGAAAAAATGCCACGCGTTCCTCCGGAACCCTCTGTTTTCAGAAGGTGCCCCGGATCCACGCTCCGGAGCAGCCCCCACCCCTTTCTAATTATACCCTTTCACGCACGAAGCTGCTCCCGGGATGGCCCGGTGCAGCGGCTGTGGTACAATACGGAATGTCGGTAATCACCGTTCTCCCTGAACATCTCCGTAACAAGATCGCAGCCGGTGAAGTGGTGGAAAGACCCGCTTCGGTGGTCAAGGAGCTCATGGAGAACTCCATAGACGCCGACAGTACGCGGATCGAGATCGAAGTGGTCCGCGCCGGCAGGAGCCTCCTCCGTGTTTCCGATAACGGCAGGGGCATGGGGAGGGAGGATGCCCTCCTTGCCTTTGAGCGCCACACGACGAGCAAGATCAGGGAAGAGAGCGATCTCTTCGCAGTACGGACCATGGGCTTCCGCGGGGAAGCGCTCGCCTCCATCGCTTCCGTTGCCAGGGTGAAACTGTCCACCGCTGCGGGTGAAGGGGCGGCGGAGGCTGGCCCCGCGGTGCCGGGCACCTGCATCGAGATCAGCGGGGGAGAGCTGCGGAAGGTGCGGGACTGCCCGGCAGCGGGCACGAGCATCGAGGTGAAAGATCTCTTTTTCAATACGCCGGCTCGCCGCAAATTTCTCAAGTCCGATACCACAGAGAACTACCATATCACCGATACCGTCACACGGGCGGCCCTGTCCCATCCACATATCGGCTTTTTCCTGCAGCGGGAGGGGGAGACGGTGCTCAGCCTGCCGGCGGCATCGTCTCTCCGGGAGAGGCTGGTGCAGGTGCATGGCAAGGATTTCATGGAGGGGCTGCAGGTAGGAGAGGCGGAAGGGGGGCGCATGGGGGGAGCGGTATTCGTGAGCAAACCCTCTTTTCTCAGAAATAACAGGGGCAGCCAGTACCTCTTTATCAATAGAAGGCCGGTGAGGGACCCCGGCGTAACCCAGGCCGTATACAAAGCGTATGAGGGGCTCCTCCCCGTGGACAGGCACCCGCTCTTCTTCCTCTACCTGGAAATGGACCCGTCCGGGGTGGATTTCAATGTGCACCCGGCAAAGAGGGAGGTGCGCTTCGAGAACAAGAGCACCGTCTTCCATTTTGTTTTCCAGGCGGTGAGGGATGTCCTGCGAAGGGGTGCGGAAACGGACCGGCACCCCGAAGGTGGCCATCCTCTCCCTCCACCCTTTCACGCCTCGGGGGGAGGATCTGCTGAGGGCATCGGGGAGGTGCCGTATCCTGAGGAGATGCCGGTTTCCGGAGCAGGGTATGCCGTTTCCGAAGCGATGAATACCGCGTACGCTCTGTCTGCCCCCGTCCTGTACCTCGGAGATACCCTGGTGGCGATCCCTGAACGGGGAGGGCTCCTGCTGCTGGATTACCATGCCGCCCATGAGAGGATCAATTACGAGAGGCTCCTGAAGAGGACGGAGATACAGGGGTACCCGCTCCTTTTCCCGCATCCGGTAAAGCTGCAGAGCGGCGAATACGAGGTGATCCTGTCCCATCTTTCCCTCCTGAGCTCTCTGGGGCTCGAGGCGGAGGATTTCGGCCACGGCTCGGTGGTGGTGAGGAGCCTTCCTGACCTGCTGCGGGATGCGGACAGCGGGATGCTGCTGAGCGATGTGGCTGCCGCGCTTCTCCGGAAGGAGGAGAGGGGGATCGACGAGAAAGGGTTCGAGCCGGTGGACGCCCTCGCGAAGGCGGTGGCGGCGCGCATGGCCTGCCATCTCTCCATCAGGGGAAAGGAAGTCCCCGACGGGGTGCGGATAGCGGCGCTGCTGAAATCCCTCGCCCGGTGCGAGAATCCCGACTCCTGCCCCCACGGAAGGCCGACGAAAATATTCCTGTCCCGGGAGGAGCTGCGGAAGATGTTCAGGAAGTGACCCGCTCCACCTCGGCCCCCACCTTCCTGAGCTTCTCGTCCATCCGCTCGTATCCCCTGTCAAGGTGATAAATCCGGTCGATGATGCTCTCTCCATCGGCACGCAATGCGGCAACCACCAGGGAGGCGGAAGCCCGGAGGTCCGTCGCCATTACCGGGGCGCCTTTGAGCGCGCCCACTCCCTTCACGGATGCGGTCCCGCCGTCGATGTCGATGATCGCCCCCATTCTCCTCAGCTCCGCCACATGCATGAACCTGTTCTCGAAGACCGTCTCCTTGATGATGCTCGTTCCGTCCGCCAGTGCCATCAGTGCCATGAACTGCGCCTGCATGTCGGTGGGGAAACCCGGGTAGGGCCGCGTCTTGATGTCGGCCGGGGCGAGCTTTTCAGGTCCGATAACCCTGATGCCGCGTTTTGTCTCCCTGAAAGTGATCCCCGCCTCCCTGAGCTTGACCATGACCGCGCCCAGGTGATCGGGCCTGCATCCCCTGAGGAGCAGGTCTCCCCCGGTAGCGCCTGCAATGGCCATGAAAGTTCCTGCTTCAATCCTGTCGGGAATCACTTCATGACCTCGTATGGGCTTCAGCTCATCGACTCCCTCGATCTCGATGATGCTCTCGCCCGCCCCTTGTATCTTTGCGCCCATGGAGGCAAGGCAGTCGGCGAGGTCCACCACTTCAGGCTCCCGGGCTGCGTTCTCGATGACGGTGGTCCCTTTTGCGAGGGCTGCCGCCATCATGAGATTTTCCGTCCCCGTCACGGTGGCCGTGTCAAAATAAAGGGATGCTCCTTTCAGCCGGCCGGCCTTTGCAACCACGTACCCCGCTTCGAGCAGTATCTTCGCCCCCATTTTCTCGAGCCCCATGAGATGCAGGTTAATGGGACGCGCCCCGATGGCGCACCCCCCCGGCAGAGAGACCCTGGCTTTCCCGTATCGCGCCAGCAGGGGGCCCAGCACCAGGACCGATGCGCGCATGGTCCTCACCAAGTCATAAGGCGCCTCGAAGTGGCGGATTCCCGTCGTGTCGATAGAGACGTCACCTCCGGCATAGTGGTAGGAAAGTCCCATATTTTCAAGAAGTTTTCCCATGGTGGCGACGTCCCTCAGGTCGGGCACCCGGAACACGCTGCTCTCTCCCGCTGCGAGAAGGGAAGCCGTAATAATGGGCAGGGCCGCATTCTTTGCCCCGCTGATCCGCACTTCTCCCTTCAAGGGTTTGTTGCCGTGTATGATCAATCTGTCCATGGCGTTTATATTACCATAAGCCGTATGGCGCAACGTATTGTGAAAGAGTTATAATTTCCTATGATTACCATCAATACCCTCCTTGAAAAGGTGCATGCCTACAATCCCAGGGCGGATGCGGACCTTATCAAGAAATCCTACATCTTCTCCCGCGAGGCGCATTGCAGTCAGAAGAGGATGGAGGGCTCCCCGTATATCAACCATCCCCTTTCCGTAGCGGACATCCTTGCGGACATGTTCCTGGATACCGCCACCATCGCCGCGGGACTGCTCCATGACACCATCGAGGACACGGGGACCACGTCCGAGGACATCCGTGAAATGTTCGGCAACGAAATATCCTTTCTGGTCGAGGCGCTCACAAAACTGGGCAAGGTGGTGTTCAAGACGAAAGAGGAGGCCCAGGCAGAGAACTTCAGGAAGATGCTTCTCGCCATGTCCAAGGATGTCAGGGTCATCCTCATCAAATTTGCGGACAGGCTCCATAACATGAGGACCATAGGACATCTCCACGAAGAGAAGCGCAGGAGGATCGCCAAGGAAACCCTCGAAATCTACGCCCCCCTCGCAAACCGGCTCGGCATAGGCTGGCTGCGCACGGAATTCGAAGACCTGAGCTTCAGGACCCTCATGCCCGAGCTCTGCGGAGATCTCGAGCTGAAGGTCGCCA
>JADLDZ010000005.1 GCA_020846375.1 Nitrospirales bacterium
CTCATCGAGAAGAAAGGGAATACAGATCTCCCCTTCGGAAAGGGGTGACTTCGGTGATCCTACTCCTCCCCTTAGGGTAAGGGGAGGTAGGGAGGGGTTAGGCAGGAGAGGGGTTAGGCAGGGGTCCCAAACAGGGCTTTTTCGAATGCGGGTGCCGGCAGGGGCATACCGGCGCAATAGCCCTGTACGGCGTCGCAGCCGTAGGAGCGCAACAGCTCCCACTGCTCTTCGGTTTCCACCCCTTCGGCGACCACCTGGAATCTCATTTTGTGCGCCATGGCGATCACCGCCTCGACAATGGACTCGTCGTTGCTGTCCGTCAACAGTCCATGGACAAAGGACTTGTCGATCTTCACTTTGTGGATAGGCAGCCGCTTGAGGTAGCTCAGAGAGGAATACCCGGTGCCGAAATCGTCGATCGAAAACCGGATTCCCATTGCGTTCAATCGGGTCATGTTCGCGATCGTGACATCGATGTTCTGCATGGCTGCCCCTTCGGTCACCTCCAGCTCCAGCCATTCCGGGCTCAGGCCGGTCTCCTCCAGCACCTGCTCCACCAGCCCCACCAGGGAGGGGAGCTGGAACTGGCGGGCGGAGACATTGGCGGTGAGGCAGAGGGGCTCATATCCGGCTTCCTGCCAGGCCTTGCTCTGGGCGCAGGCGGTGCGCAGCACCCATTCGTCCATGGGAATGATAAATCCCGTCTCTTCGGCGAGGGGAAGGAACTGGAAAGGGTTCAGCAGCCCGAGCTCGGGATGCTCCCAGCGCACCAGGGCCTCTGCGCAGAGGACCTGGTGGGTGTCGATGCTCACCTGGGGCTGGTAGTGTACCACCAGTTCCCCGCGTTCGAGGGTGCGGCGCAGGTTGTTTTCGAGTATCATGCGCTCAAGGGTCCTGATATTCATGTCGGCATTGTAGAACTCATACTTGCCCCTGCCGTGCTCTTTGACATGGTAGAGAGCGATGTCGGCATTCTTCAGGAGGCTCTCGGCCTGTTCGCCGTTGTCGGGAAAGAGGCTGATGCCGATGCTGACCCCGCAATAGAGCTCATTCCCGTCGAGCAGAAAGGGACTCGTGAAGTGGTCGAGTATTTTCCACGCTATTTTTACGGCATCCTCCGCATGGGAAATATGGGGCAGCAGGATGGTGTATTCGTCCCCGCCGATGCGTGCGACTGCATCCGACTCCCGTACAGAGGCCCTCAGTCGGTCGGAGGCGGCTCTGAGCAGGATATCCCCCATGGCATGTCCCAGTGAGTCGTTGACGGATTTGAAGCGGTCGAGGTCAAGGAACATGACCGCCAGCATGTATCCGTAGCGCTGGGCCTGGTGCAGGGCATTGACAAGGTACTCCTTGAAAAGTATCTTGTTGGGCAGCCCGGTCAGGGCATCGTGGTGCGCCTGATGCTTCATTGCATCCTCGATCCCCTTCCTTTCGGTAATGTCCTGCCCCACGAAAAGGAGCCCGGTTATCCTCCCGTCCCTGTCGCGGACAGGCCTGTTCGTCCATGCAATCCATACCCTCTCTCCGCTCTTCCTCATCCCCTCGCCCTCGGTTTTCTGGTAATACTCGGGATGCAGGGCGATGCCGGCGAGCATTCCCTGGAATGCCTGTGCAGAAGGGCTGAGGGGAGGAATGATGGTGCCCACCACTTTCCTGCCCGCCACTTCCGCGGAGGGATACCC
Organism: Nitrospirales bacterium; assembly: GCA_020846375.1. GTDB lineage: Bacteria > Nitrospirota > Thermodesulfovibrionia > Thermodesulfovibrionales > Dissulfurispiraceae > Nitrobium. The sequence continues at coordinate 1,686 of JADLDZ010000005.1, forward strand.
GAAGAATTCCTCTGCAAACTCGTTGAAGAAGGTGATGGTCCCCTGTATGTCGGTCTTAAGGATGACACTGCGTGCGCTCTGCACGAGCTCCCGGTATTTCCCTTCGCTCTCCCGGAGCTGCTCCTCCGAGCGCGTGCGCTCGGTGATATCGATCATCGTCGTCCGGAACAGGATATCGGCTCCCTTCCGGCCTTCCATGACGATGCTCTGGAGCTGGAAATGGAGAAGGGGGCCCTCTTTTTTCCCGACCCGCACCTCACAGGTCTGCCGGTACCGCTTTTCCTCCGTTTCTTTGAGATGGGCATAGAACGTATTCCGATCTTTCTCAAAGAGGCAACGGGAAAGGGGTCTGTCCAGCAGGAAGCGCTTCGGGAGCCCCAGCATCTCCGCTCCTGTAAGGTTCACCTCTTTTACCAGGCTGTGGCGGTCGAGGAGAAAATAGCCGACAGGAGCGAAGTCGAAAAGATCGGAATATTTCCGGTGTAATGCTTCCAGCTCCTCCCGCGCCTGGCGGAGCTCTTCGTTCTGCATTTCGAGCTCGATCTGATGGGTGCCGAGCTCATGGACGAGGCGCTTAAAGTCCTGTCCCGAAAGTTCCTCTACCCTTTCCGTCTGTTCGCGTAGCTTTTTTTCCGCCTCTTTGCGGAGGAGGGCAAGGTCTGAAGGTTTTTTTTTCATCTTCTGTCCGTGCTGCCTTCTTCTTCCAGCGCCAGCAGGATCACCGGGGTGCGGCTGCCCCGCTGGACCATCCTGTGGGCATTGAGCAGCATCCTCTTCTGTCCGACGGTCGGGAAATCATGCTCCACCACAAAGTCCCGGAAGCGGGAGTTTTCGGGCAGGATCGTTTCGAGCTGCTTCCGGAGTTCCGGGATGTCCCACTGGCCGTCGCCGAGGTCGTAGATACGCCTGTTTTCGGTCTCCGCGGGGGACGTGCGGAAAGTCTGGTAGAAGGATTTGTTCGCCATGACGACACACAACTCTCCATCGAGGACGAGGAGGGATTCCCGCACCGTCTCGGCAATACCCTCCGTAAGGGAGAGAGTGTTTTCCAGTGCCTCCTGCGTTTTTTTCAGTGTGGTGATATCGATGAAGGTGATCACCACTCCGTCGATCACATTCTCCTTGGTGCGATACGGCATGATCCGCACGGTAAACCATTTCCCTTCGGTATGGCTGACCAGTTTTTCCTTTGTGACAAGGGTCCTGAGCACCTCCTCCGCATCCCGCACCAGGTCCGGGTAGTCCAGCTTCGAGGATACGTCGCCCACCGGCCGCCCCGTATCCGTCTGGATAAGGTTGATGATCCCGACAGCGCCGGGAGTGTAGCGTTTTATGCGCAGCTCGTTGTTCAGAAAAACGGTAGCGATCTGTGTACTGGTTAACAGGTTGCTCATATCGCTGTTCACCTGCGAAAGCTCTTCGATCTTGGTCTGCAGTTCCGCATTTACCGTGAGCAGCTCTTCGTTGACCGACTGGAGCTCCTCCTTGGAGGTCTCCAGTTCTTCGTTGGTGCTCTGAAGCTCTTCGTTGGACGATTGGAGCTCCTCGTTGGCGGATTTCAACTCCTCATTGGAGGTCTCCAGTTCCTCGATGGTGGTTTGGAGGTGCTCCCTGGTGGACTTCACCTCGAATTCCAGCTCCAGCACCCGCTGGTTGACCTTCTCTTCGCATCCCTCCGGCGGGAGGGTCTCCTTTTCCGGGGAGGGCACATCGATGAAGACGACCATGAGCAGTCCCTGCAGGTACTCGGGCTTCCTGATGTAGTGTATCACGAGATTGATCGTCTGAAAGTCGCCGTTGGTCCTCACCCGGAGCCCCTCGCTGACTATGTCCTCTTTCCGGGCGACCGCCTTGCGGAGGGCGGTCCTCAGATCGAGCTGCAGCCCCTCCCTGGACATAGTGAGTATGTTCAGGCTCGCTTTCCCCGGCGCCGGTTCCAGGTATTTGCCGGTGCGTCCGTGGAGGTAGAGGATATCCCCTCTCTCGTTCACAATGGCGCAGGACGGCGCATAGAGCTCCAGCAGAAATCTCTCC
>JADLDZ010000006.1 GCA_020846375.1 Nitrospirales bacterium
CGCGCCTCCTCCAGAAGAACTTCTCGATCTCGACGGCAAAGAATACTATGGACGAGAGGCCGAGGGTCAGCAGCAATTCACCGAAGGTCAGCGGTACCGTTTTGAAAATAGAATTGAGGAACGGTACATAGACGGTCGCCATCTGCAGCAGGAAGGTCAGCACAACGGCCCCGATCAGGTGTTTATTGGAAAACAGGCCCATCGTGAACAGCGACTTCTTCTCCGACCGTATCGCAAGGACATGGCCGAGCTGGGTAAGACAAAGCACGGTAAAGACCATCGTCTGCCAGTGAGCATTCCCGGTCCTCAGCGACCATGCCTGCACCGACAGTACGACACCGGCCATCAGGAGGCCCACCCATACGGCATGGATCCCCAGCCCATGGGCGAAGATGCTCTCTTTCGGATGCCGGGGAGGTCTCTTCATCACATCGTCCTCCGCAGGCTCCGCAGAGAGGGCAAGAGCGGGGAGACCATCGGTGACAAGGTTGATCCAGAGTATGTGAATGGGCAGAAGCGGAATGGGCAGCCCGACGAAGGGGGCCAGGAAGAGAGTCCATATCTCGCCTGAGTTGGTGGTCAGGAGATAGCGGATGAACTTCCGTATATTGTCGTAAATCTTTCTCCCCTCCCGCACCGCCCGCACAATGGTTGCAAAGTTGTCATCGAGGAGAATCATATGGGCTGCCTCTTTAGAAACATCGGTGCCGGTGATGCCCATGGCGATCCCGATATCCGCCCGCTTGAGCGCCGGGGCATCATTGACCCCATCGCCCGTCATCGCGACAAACTGGCCTTTGTCCTGTAAGGCCTTCACGATCTTCAGCTTCTGTTCGGGGGCTACCCGGGCATACACCCGTATATGCTCGACCTTTCCCTCGAATTCCTCCATGGGCAGCTTCTCGATCTCCCTCCCGGTGGTTACTGCGCTCGCCTCCTCGCCGATAATGCCGAGCCTTTTCGCGATAACATGCGCGGTAATGGGATGGTCCCCCGTGATCATTACCGGGTGAATGCCCGCCGCCTTGCACATCGCCACCGCCTCTTTCGCCTCCTCACGGGGGGGGTCCATCATGCCCACAAGGCCCACGAGCGTCAGGTCGTCCTCGACCTTCTCCGGCGACATATCCGCGGGGAGCGCCTCCCACTTCCTCATCGTGACACAGAGAACCCTCAGCCCGTCCGCGGCCATTCGCTCGGTAGTCGACAGGATCTCCTTTACCCCAACGGGCTCCAGGCCGCCGGGACCCAGGACGTCTTTCGTCCTTTCCAGGAGCGACTCGACTGCGCCTTTCGTGAAAGAAACATACCCGTTGTCCCACGCATGAAAGGTAGTCATGGCCTTTCTGTCCGAGTCGAAGGGGATTTCGGCCACCCGCGGGAATTTTTTTTCGAGCGACTCCCTCTGGCAACCATGGTTCTGCGCGAAGTGGTAGAGGGCGACTTCCGTCGGATCCCCCAGGATGTTGTCCCCGTGGCCCCGCCGCGCGTCGTTGCACAGGGCCATTGCGCTTGCAAAGGTGGCGGAAGGGCTCCCTCCGTCCGCACAGGTACTGAATTCGGAGCTCCGGAAGGTTCTGCCCTCCGTGTACACCTCCTCCACGGTCATCCTGTTGAGAGTCAGCGTGCCGGTCTTATCGGAGCAGATGTAGGTGACCGAGCCGAGGGTCTCGACGGCCGGGAGTTTCCGGATGAGGGCGTTCTGCCGCACCAGTTTCCGTGCGCCGAGGGCAAGGGAGATGGTGACCACCGCCGGGAGCGCCTCGGGAATGGCGGCCACCGCAAGGGAGATCGCCGTGAGGAGCATGCGCAGCGGCTCCTCCCCCCTCAGGGTCCCGGCAGCGAATACAACGCCGCAGATAAGAAGCACTGCAAACGCGATATTCCTGCCGAAGCGGGCGAGGCGCTTCTGGAGAGGGGTCTTCACCATTTCCTCTCCCTGCAGCAGGGTGGCGATCTTTCCCAGTTCCGTTTCCATTCCGGTGGAGACGACGACCCCGACCCCCCTGCCTGCGGATACGGTTGTTCCCTTATACACCATGTTATTCCTGTCCCCCAGAGGGAGGGTTGCCTCGCGTAACACATTCACCTGTTTCTCGACGGGCAGGGATTCCCCGGTGAGGGCCGCCTCTTCGGTCCGCAACTGTGCCGCTTCGATGAGCCGCATGTCCGCAGGCACAATCCTGCCTGCTTCGAGCAGCACCACATCGCCGGGCACCAGTTCCGCGGCCGGGATATCCATCGGCTTTCCCTCCCTGAGCACGGCGGCCAGGGGAGCGGACATCTTTTTCAGGGCCGCCATTGCCTGCTCCGCCCTGTATTCCTGGATGAACCCGATAACGGCGTTGAGGACGACGATCACGATAATCGCCACCGTATCGGCGGGCTCACCGATAATTCCCGAGATAAGAGCGGCTGCGACAAGTACAAGAATCATGAAATCCTTGAACTGATCGAGGAAAAGCAGGAAGGGGGACTTCCTCTTCTTCTCCGCCAGTTCATTGGAGCCGTACTCCTGCAGCCTTTTCACCGCTTCCCGGGGAGATATCCCTTGTGGAGAGGTGATGAGCTCCTCCATCATCCCATCCGCTGTTTTTTGGTGCCACTTCATCGTATCCTCCTGTGATTGAACAAGCTGATCGTATAGAACGGACGGCTCCTTGCCGGCCGTCCCCTTTAAAAAAGACTTTACCACGTATCCTTTTCATGTTAAAGGTCTTGCCTGCCAGATGATCCTGCCCAACGGTACCTGGTTCTTCGACCGTATTGACGATACCGGCTGTATCAGCTACTCCCCTTTACTCTCTGCTGCCACTACCGGAAAACCGCCTTACGGATGTTCTCGGACCTTGCAGTATCCCATCGAATAGCTCCTCTTTACCCAATAAAAAAGACCTTTGTCATACGCTCGTATGACAAAGGTCTCGCTTGCCAGTGTTATCTGACCGATGACGCCGGGCTTTTCCAAGCCGTATTGACGACG
>JADLDZ010000007.1 GCA_020846375.1 Nitrospirales bacterium
CTCCAGGAGTCTCTTGCATTACTCGAGGGGAAAAAGTGAAAAAGGTAAAAGGGGTCAAAAGATACGCAAAGCAGTTCGTGGGAGCGTTCGATGCAGGTGAAGTGCCCTCCGCTCTCGAAAAGCTCAGGGCTGTCGTCGCCCTGATGGAGAGGGACAGGAACTTCAAGAGCCTCCTGATCAGTCCTGCTTTCAGCGGGGAGGAGAAGGGGAATGCCCTCTCCTTTGTGAGCCGGAAGCTCTCCCTGCCCGAGAAGGCGTCCCGGTTTCTCCTGTATCTTGTTGAAGAGCAGGCCATCATCGCCCTGCCGGAGATTACTGTTGCCGTCGAGGCGCTCTACAGGGAGATGAGGAAGAGGGCGAGGGTCGTCGTCACCTCTCCCGTACGGATGGACAAGGGGTATGAGGAACGCCTCGCGGGCTCCCTGAAGCAAATTGTCGGAAAGGATGTGGAGCTGGAATACGTAATCGATCCCTCGCTGCTCGGGGGCATACGGATCAGGGTGGGCAGCACCATGTACGACAGCAGTATCAAAGGCCAGCTCGGGCTATTGAGAGATAAGCTTATAAAGGGGTGACAGCATGGAAATCAAAGTGGATGAAATCAGTGAGTATCTGAAGCGACAGATAACGGACTTCGAGAAGCGGGTTGATGTCAGCGAAGTGGGGGTCGTCATCGGGGTCGGCGACGGTATCGCCAGGATCTACGGCCTGGACGACTGCATGGCGTCGGAGCTCCTCGAATTCCCGAATAATGTCTTCGGAATGGCCCTCAACCTCGAAGAGGAGATGGTCGGCGCTGTCCTCTTCGGAGAGGATACACAGATCAAAGAGGGAGATACTGTCAAGCGGACGGGGAAGATCATGTCCGTTCCCGCTGGCGAGGAGATGGTCGGCAGGGTCATCAACGCAATCGGGCAGCCCATCGACGGCAAAGGGCCCATTCCGGCGAAGGCGAGCCGCATTGTTGACGTGGTCGCGCCGGGCATCGTCGACAGGCAGCCGGTCAGGGAGCCCCTCCAGACGGGGTTGAAGGCCATCGATGCCATGATCCCGGTGGGAAGGGGCCAGAGAGAGCTGATCATCGGAGACCGCCAGACAGGGAAGACGGCCATCGCCATCGATGCCATCATCAACCAGAAGGGGGGCGACGTCGTCTGCATCTATGTCGCCGTCGGACAGAAAAGGGCGAGCGTCGCCCGGGTGGTGAAGACCCTCGAAGAGCACGGCGCCATGGAGCATACCATCGTTGTTTCCGCCACCGCCAGTGAGCCCGCGCCTCTCCAGTACATCGCCCCGTACACCGGGTGCGCCATCGGCGAGTATTTCCGGGACACCGGGAAGCATGCGCTGATCATCTACGACGACCTGAGCAAGCAGGCCACCGCGTACCGGCAGCTTTCCCTGATCCTGCGGCGTCCTCCCGGACGTGAAGCGTATCCCGGAGACGTCTTCTACCTCCATTCGAGGCTTCTCGAGAGGGCCGCAAAGCTGAGCGATGAGCTGGGAGGCGGTTCGCTGACGGCGCTCCCCATCATCGAGACGCAGGCGGGAGACGTTTCCGCCTATATCCCCACGAACGTCATTTCCATTACCGACGGGCAGATCTACCTCGAGCCCGATCTTTTCTACGCCGGGGTGAGGCCCGCGGTGAACGTCGGCCTCTCGGTCAGCCGGGTCGGCAGCGCGGCGCAGACGAAGGCGATGAAGCAGGTCGCCGGCACCCTGAGGCTCGACCTCGCGCAGTTCAGGGAGTTGGCGGCTTTTGCCCAGTTCGGCTCCGACCTCGACAAGTCCACCCTGGCCCAGATCGAAAGGGGGAAGAGGATGGTGGAGCTCCTGAAGCAGGACCAGTATGTCCCGCTCCCGGTGGAAGACCAGGTCATGATCCTCTTTGCCGGGTCCCAGGGCCATCTCGATGACATCCCCGTCGAGGCCATCAAGAGGTTCGAGTCGGAATTCTTCTCTTTCGTGAAGGACAGGAAGGCCGAGGTGAGGAGTGAGCTGAGGGAGAAAAAGGCTATCGATGACACGCTGAAAGAGAAACTTGTTGCGGTGATCACGGAATTCAAGAGGGGCTTTGTCGTCTAATTCTCGCAAAGGGGAGCATACATGCCGGGATTAAAGGAAATTCGGAAGAGAATCAGCTCGGTAAAGAGCACGAAACAGATTACGAAGGCCATGAAGATGGTCGCTGCGGCGAAATTCAGAAGGGCGCAGACCCGGATTATCGAACTGCGCCCCTATGCGGACAAGATGCATGCCGTGCTCTCCGGGCTTGCCGCAACCGTGGAGGCGGGGCATCCCCTCCTTGAAGTCAGGCCCAGGAAAAAAGTCGAGGTGATGGTCCTCACCAGCGACAAGGGCCTGTGCGGCGCCTTCAACACCAATGTCATGAAGGCGGCTTTCAAGCTCATCAAGGAAATCCAGGCTGAGGGGATGGCGTTCAGCGTCAGCTCTATCGGGAAAAAGGGCACCGATCTCCTGAAGCGGAGAGGGATGCCGCCCCGCCAGTCCTGGGTGGGCATTTCCGGTAGGGTATTCTACGGCAATGCGCAGGACATCGCACGGGACATCATAGAGAACTACACCACTGAGAGCTTTGACGAGGTGTTCCTGATCTATAATGAATTCAAATCCGCCCTCGTGCAGAAGGTCTCCGTGGTGCGCCTGCTTCCTCTCGCACCCGTAAGGGAAGAGGCGACAGCACAGGAGGCGGCGGCTGACTTCCTGTACGAGCCCTCCCAGCAGGCCATTTTCGAGAAGCTGCTGCCCAAGAACCTCGAAATACAGGTCTTCAGGGCGCTCCTCGAGTCGCAGGCGTCCGAAGAGGCGGCGAGGATGACTTCCATGGAGAATGCGACCAAGGCCGCTGACGATATGATCGCAAACCTCACCCTTCAGTACAACAAGGCGCGCCAGGCATCCATCACGAAGGAGCTGATGGACATCGTAGGCGGCGTGGAGGCCCTGAAACAGTAGCGTCGGCGGTGCAGTGGAGAGAGAATCTTTATTCAGCATGATAAATCGGCACTATACGCGAGGAGGATACAGGTATGAACGAAGGTAGGATAGCGCAGGTGATCGGCGCCGTTGTCGATGTGGAATTCGACAGGGAATTGCCGGCAATTCTCAATGCCTTGAAAATAGAGTCTCCGGGTGACGAGGCGAAGGGCGCCCCCGCTCTCGACATCACCCTCGAAGTAGCCTCGCATCTCGGCGACAACAAGGTCAGGACCATCGCCATGCAGACCACCGACGGCGTTGTCAGGGGAATGAAGGTCAGGGATACGGGGACGCCCATTTCCATCCCCGTGGGGAAGGGGACTCTGGGCAGGATCATGAATGTCGTCGGCGATCCCTACGACAAGCTCGGCCCCATCGAGACAGAAGAGAGGCTGCCCATCCACCGGCCGGCCCCCGATTTCATCGACCAGGAGCCTGTCTCCCAGGTCTTTGAGACCGGCGTCAAGGTGTTCGACCTCCTGGTGCCCTTTGTCCGCGGCGGCAAGATGGGGATGTTCGGCGGTGCGGGCGTGGGCAAGACCGTTGTCATCATGGAGATGATCCATAATATCGCCCTGAAGCACGGCGGTGTTTCCGTCTTTGCGGGCGTCGGCGAGAGGACGAGGGAAGGGAACGACCTCTACCGTGAAATGAAGGAGTCGGGCGTCATCAACAACGTCGCCCTGATCTACGGACAGATGAACGAGCCCCCCGGCGCGCGGCTGCGGGTAAGCCTTACCGCGCTCACCGCAGCAGAGTACTTCAGGGATCAGGGCCAGGACGTCCTCATCTTTATCGATAACATATTCAGGTATACCCTCGCGGGGTCGGAGGTGTCGGCGCTCCTCGGCAGGATGCCCTCCGCGGTGGGATACCAGCCGAACCTCGGCACCGACATGGGCGCCCTCCAGGAGAGGATCACCACCACGAAGAAGGGGGCGATCACCTCGATGCAGGCGATTTATGTCCCTGCGGACGACCTGACGGACCCTGCCGTTGCCACGGCTTTCACGCACCTTGACGGTACGGTCGTCCTTTCCCGCCAGATTTCGGAGCTCGGCATCTATCCTGCGGTTGACCCTCTGGATTCGACCTCCCGCGCCCTCGATCCCCTCGTGATCGGGGAGGAGCACTACGGGGTGGCCCGGAAGGTGCAGTCCATCCTGCAGCGCTATAAGGAGCTGCAGGACATCATCGCCATCCTCGGCATGGAAGAACTTTCCGAAGACGACAAGCTCAGCGTATCGAGGGCGAGGAAGATCCAGAGGTTTCTCAGTCAGCCCTTCCATGTGGCTGAGGTCTTCACCGGCAGGCCCGGGAAGTACGTCAAGCTTGCGGACACCATAAAAGGCTTCAAGGCCATTGCAGAGGGACAGTACGACGATATGCCGGAGCAGGCGTTCTACATGGTGGGTTCTATCGAGGAGGCCGAGGAGAACGCACGGAAGCTGGGCTGGAGCAGATAACGGGAATCCGGACCCCGGCAGGCGCATCCGCGAGGTGCTGTACGGTGCGGATGCAAAGCTGAGGTGGGGACAGGGGCTCAAGGAGAATTTGCATGGAAAACAGACTGAGACTGGATATTGTAACTCCGTACGGCCTTGTGCTGAGCGAAGAGGTTGACGAGATTACCGCTACAGGGAGCGAGGGCGAGTTCGGCGTCCTTCCGGGACACGTGCCGTTCATTACCACCCTGACCATAGGGACTCTCATCCTGAGGAAGGAGGGGAAGATCTCCTACGTGTTCGTCAACTCCGGGTATGCCGAGGTGACGTCCGACCGGGTCGTCGTCCTGGCGGACAGCGCGGAAAGGGCCGAGGCGATTGATCTGGAAAGGGCTATGACCGCAAAAAAACGTGCCGAAGAAAGGCTGAAGCAGGCGGAAAAGGTCGATTTCGTACGGGCGCAGGCAGCGATCGAAAGAGCAACTATACGGATACAGTTAGCGGGAAAAAGATAGAGAGCGGCAAGAAAGCTGGATTCATGCATGCAGAAGGGCCGGATGTTCCGGCCCTTTTTTTGTCTTCTCCCGGCCGAAAAGAACCCGAGGTGAGGTTGCGGTGTGCTGATGCCTTTTCAGGACTATTTCAGGGTGAA
>JADLDZ010000008.1 GCA_020846375.1 Nitrospirales bacterium
GCCTCTATCTCGTACCCGAGCGGCCCCAACGCCTTTTTTATCACCCAGATGACGCTCTCGTCATCATCAATGACCAGGATACGTTTGCTCATGACGAGCCCTCCCCCGCCGCCCGCAACGGCAGGTAAATGCTGAAAACAGTCCCGCATCCTTTCTCGCTCTTCACCTTGATGATCCCCCCGTGGTCCTTGATGATCTTCTTTGAGAGGGCCAGGCCGAGGCCACTCCCCCCCGCCTTCTTCGTATAGAACGGCAGGAAGATCCTGCCCAACTCCTCCCGGGGAATGCCGATTCCCGTATCCTGTACGGTGATGACCACCCATCGCTGCTTCTTCGACCGTGCCTCCCTCCTGGAGAGGCCATCCCCTCCCTCGTAAATGACCATGTATTCGTTGGACGGCCTCGTGGAAATGCTCAGGACATGCAGCCCCTCCCCTTCCGGAAAGGGATGCCCGGCACACTGTTTTTTCGGGGGGGACTCCTGGGGGTCCCTCGCCTCCATGGCCTCGACCGCGTTCTTCAGCAGGTTGATGAAGACCTGGAGCAGCTTGCTCTCGTCCCCGAGAAGGGAAGGGAGGCTGGGATCATACGACTTATGGACCCGGATGTCTTTCTCCCCCGCGGTGCTATTCATCACCTTCAGGGCATGCTCGATGACCTCGTGGATATTGAGTTCGTTGAAAACGGGCGTCCTGGTCATGGTCAGGTAGCTGTTCAGGACCAGGTTGAGCCTGTCGGCCTCCTTCAGGATCAGGTTGACACACTCCATCGCCTCCTCGCTCCGCGCGCTGCCCTTCAGGATCTGGGCCGCTCCCTTTATGCCGCTCAGGGGGTTCTTGATCTCATGGGCGACCGATCCGATAAGGTAGAGGAGCATGTCGAAATGGAAATCCTCACGGGTAGTGATGGACAGGTTCTCCCGGAGGCAGAGGAGAGCGCCTTCCAGCGCCGCGGCAAGGTAAAAGGGGGAAACATTCACCTCCACGTTCACTGCTCTGCCGAGTTCGACCTCCAGGTCCCTGCAGTTGAAGGAGCGTCCCTCCCGGAGAGACTTCTGCAGGAGAACGACAAGGTCCTTCGAGGTAGAGAAAAGATCCTGGAACTGACGGTGGCGTATCTCTTTGAGACTTTTCCCGAAAAACTCCTCTCCTGCTTTGTTTGCGAAGATAAGCCTGCCCCTCTTGTCGAAAAGATATATTGCTTCGTCAAGATTGTTGATGACGGCTTCGAAAAACTCCATATGGTACAACATACACAACCAGGGGGGAAAGTTGCAAGAACACCGCCCCCTCATCCCCGGTAAAGGCCATGGGAGCGGATATACTCCTCCACCGACTCCGGGACAAGGTACCGGATGCTCCTGTCCTCCCTGACGAGCCTCCTGATGGCGGTGGAAGAAATATCGAGGGGAGTTACGGGGAGAAAAAGCGCGGTCCTCCCCCCCTCGAGGCGAAGAGGAGAGGAAGAAGAAAGAGACAGCGGAGATGCCGTTCCTTCCAGGAGGGGGGAACGGACGGCATGGGCCATGTCGAAGCCGGGCCGCGCCACCACAATGAAATCGATGAGGCGGATAAGCTGTCCGGGCTGCCACCAGGTGGGGATATCGAGAAAAGCGTCAACACCGAGGATAAAAAACAGCTCGTCTTCCGGGTACTCCTCCCGGAGCTCCAGGAGAGTGGTGACGGTATACGACCTCTCCGTCCGTTTCAGCTCCATGTCGGACACGTCGAAATACGGGTTTGATTCCACCGCCCGCCGCACCATTGCATACCGGTGTCCGGCCTCCGCAAGGTCCGCTTCCTTCAGGGGAGGGTTTCCCGAGGGAATGAAGAGGATGGAATCGAGCATACAGGCATCTCTCACCTCTTCCGCCGTCCTCAGGTGCCCGAGGTGGATGGGATTGAACGTACCTCCGAATATTCCCCGCCGCATCTCGTATAATAACTTTTCGGGGCGATCCGGCGGATCGCCCCGCTTTTTCCGCGTTACGATGGATTCAGGCCCTTCCGCTCTTCTACAGCCCCATCTTCTTGAGTACCTCTTCGGCCTGGCCCTTTGCAGCGGGAGCCTCTTCGGGCAGATAGAGCATGACCCCCCCCTTCACGGGGCGTATGACGATCTTGCCCTCCTCGGAGAGCCTGTTTGTTATCTCGATAGGGTTTTCTCCCTCAAAATACTTTTTGAACGCCTCGTTGAAACCGGAATAGACGGTGTGAATCCCCTTATAGCCCTCTTTCCGGAGACTCACGATGGCCTTTCGCACAAACTCCTCGTAATTCAATTTTTCCGACATGCTGAAAACCCTCCTTTATGCCCTTATTTATTCCCTCAGGTGGCCGTTTCCAAAGACGATGAACTTTGTGCAGGTCAGCTCCTCCAGCCCCATGGGACCCCGCGCATGGATCTTGTCCGTGGAGATCCCTATTTCCGCGCCGAGCCCGAACTGATATCCGTCGTTCAGGCGGGTGGAAGCGTTCACAAGGACAGCGGAAGAGTCCACCTCTCTCGAAAACCGCATCGCCCGCGCATAGTCCCTCGTCACGATGGCGTCGGAATGGGCGGAGCCGTACCGGGCGATATGCTCCATGGCCTCCTCCATATCGGCGACTACTTTCACGTTCAGGACCAGGTCCAGGTATTCCCGGTGAAAGTCCTCTTCCTGCACTTCCGCAGTCCCGGGGGAGAGGGCGACTGTCTTTGCACACCCCTTCAGCGAGACACCCGCCTCAACGAGCCTCTTCAGCATCGGCGGAAGGAAACGCTCCGCAATCGGCGCATCGACCAGCAGGGTCTCCATGGCGTTGCAGGTTCCCGGCCTCTGTACTTTCGCATTGAAACATATCTCTTCCGCCATCACGAGATCGGCATCCCTGTCCACGAAGATATGGCAGACCCCTTTGTAATGTTTGAGGACCGGAATCCGCGAATTCTCGGTGACCGTCCTGATGAGCCCCTCGCCCCCCCGGGGAATGATCAGGTCGATGATCCCCTCGAGTTTCAGCATTTCCATGACCGCCTCACGATCGGGGATATCGATAAAAGTAATAGCGCCCTCATGGATGTCCTCCGCCCGCGCAGCCTCCCTGAGGACGGACACGATGGCCCTGTTGGAATGGATCGCCTCAGACCCCCCCCGCAGGATCACCGCGTTCCCCGCCTTGAGACAGAGGCTTGTGGCATCAGCGGTAACATTGGGCCGGGCCTCGTAGATGATGCCGATGGAGCCGATCGGCACCCGCATCCGGCCCACCAACATCCCGTTGGGCCGCTGCCGCATCCCGGTCACCTCTCCCACCGGGTCGGGCAGCTGGGAAATCTCCACCAGCCCGCGGGCCATCTCTTCTATTCTCTCCTCTGTAAGGGTCAGCCTGTCGATGAGCGCATTCGAAAGCCCCTTTTCCCGTGCATACCCCAGATCTTTTTCATTCTCGAAAATCAGCACTCCCGCCCCGTCCGAAAGGGCTTCCGCCATCCTGACAAGAGCGCGGTTTTTCCGGAGAGTGGAAGCCCGCGCAAGACTCCGCGCCCCCTCCCGTGCCTCCAGCGCCTTCTCCAGGACCCACGTCTTTATCTCCATACCGCCTCCCCGCTTTCCATTGACTCACTATACTACAATAGTCATACTCTTATTGCACAGTCACTATAAGGTATCCTGAATTGCTTTTCAAAATCAACATATATTTGGCAAACAGATTTTCATGGCGGAACAGCCCTTCCCATTTGCCGGCATTAAATTGCTATAATAAAGAAACTATCAACGCTCAGGAGGTTTTCGAATGGCAACACCAACTGTTGATCACGATCTGTGCATAGGCTGCGGGTCTTGTGCCGAGGTGTGTCCCCAGGTATTCGAAATGAGGGATGACAAGGCATGGGCAATCAATCCCGACAAGTGTGATTCCTGCGACTGCGAAGAGGCAGCGAACATCTGCCCTGTTGAAGCAATAAAGCTGGAATAGGCACCCGGAATCATCACTGGCAGGCGCCGGGGCGGATGTCTTTCCTCCCCGGCGTTTACCGGCTTACTCTCCTTTTCGCCAACTCGATAAGACCGTATGCTTTCAGATCCACGAAGTTTCCGTCCTTCGCGCAGCCGTCGAGGAGTTCGCAGGCCCCGGTAAGAGGAACCTGCAGCACCTCGATATCCTCGGATTCATCGGGTGGATACAGACTCCTCAACTCCGGAGGGGCGGGCACCGAATCTTCCGCCAGGAAGACCGAAAGCACCTCCGTGGTAAGACCCGAGGAAAGGGGGCCTTCCGCGAGAAAGGATATCCTGTCGCTGCTGAACCCCGTTTCCTCGATCAACTCCCGCCTGGCCACTTCCACGAGGGGCTCCCCCCTGTCGTTCAGCCCGGCGGGAAATTCCACCACAAAGCCGTTCAGAACCGGCCGGAACTGGCGTATGAGAAGGACCTCTCCCCGGGGAGTAACGGGAACAACTGCGACAATGCCGCTGCAGTTCACCCTTTCCACCGCCTCCCAGGTCCTCTGCGCACCCGTGTGGTCCTCATAGGTGATGAGCAGGGTTCTGAGGAAGCTCCCCTGCCAGACGGTCTTCTTATCGAGTATTCTCATGAAAAATCAGTGAAAAGTGGCAAGTGTGCAGTGAGACATGAGAGGCAAAAACAAGTGGCGGATCCCTCATCAAAGAGGGAGAATCCACCTGTTTCCGGTCTTTTACCTTCTGTCTCCCACCTTTTGTCTCCCCATTGCCCTCTCATCCGGGAGGCCAGTGCATCGGACGGCCGCCGAGGAGATGGAGATGGATGTGGTAGACGGTCTGCCCGCTCTCATGGTTGCAGTTGGCGACCACCCGGAATCCCCTCTCCGCAACCCCCTTGTCCCGGGCGATCACACCGGCGACTTTGACGAGATGGCCCAGGAGGGCATGATCTTCCTCGCCGATGTCGAGGAGGGTAGGAATGTGCTTCCGTGGGATGATAAGAGTATGGACCGGCGCCTGCGGGTTGATGTCCTCGAAGGCGACGGCATGCTCATCCTCGTAGATCACCTTTGCGGGAATCGTCTTCTCGACAATTCTGCAGAAAATACAGTCACTCATAGGCCCTCCATTGGTATCCGTCCGTCCCTCCCTCTCAACCGATCTTTCTAAAGAAACAGGTCCGCTCCCCGGTATGGCAGGCGCCTGCGCCGTGCTGCTTCACCTTGATCAGGAGAGTGTCCGCATCACAATCGTACCGGACCTCCTTCACCTCCTGGACATGCCCCGATGTCTCGCCTTTTTTCCAGTATTTCTGGCGGGACCTGGACCAGAAATGGGTATATCCGGTATCGAGAGTCATTGCAAGGGAGCTCTCGTTCATATAGGCCATCATCAGGACTTCCCCGTTCTCCGCGTCCTGGATAATAGCGGGGATGAGTCCCTTTTCATCATATTTCAATTCCGGCACCATGCATCCTCCTGCAACGCATCTTCTCCTCGTCTCCACCCTCGCGGAAAGGAAAGGAGCCGTCGATATTCCCTATAATACCATTTCCCCGTACAACGGGGGCAACGAAGATGCCCTGCACAGCCGGTGCAGTACGGGTCACCGCAGCAGGGGATCTTCCAGCCCCGCCTCTTCAAACCCCTTCGCCCTGAACAGACAACTATCACACCTCCCGCAGGGGATATGCACGGGTGAAGAAGAGGTCTTCCGCTCTTCCGGTCTTGCTTCCCGGGGATCGTAACAGCTCCAGGTGAGGGAGTAGTCGAGCCCCAGTTCCGTGCCCCTCCTGATGATCTCCGCTTTGGTCATGTACAGGAGGGGGGCGTTGATCCTGAACCTGAGCTTCCCCTCCACCGAGACCTTTGTGGCGAGGTTCGCCATCTCCTCGAAAGCCCTGAGATATTCCGGCCGGCAGTCGGGATAGCCGCTGTAATCCACTGCGTTGGCGCCTATGAAAATATCGGGGGCTTCGAGCACCTCTGCCCACGAAAGGCCGAAGGAGAGGAAGATGGTATTCCGTGCCGGGACGTAGGTGACCGGTATCTCTCCTGCCCTCTGCTCCTTCAGACCCTCCGTTATTCCGTTCCCTTCGGACATATCCTCTGCCTTCGGCACTTCCGTTTCCGAGGTGAGGGCCGAGCCGCCTATGGCGCGCAGGTCGAAGCCGATGACGAGATGTTTTTTCACCCCGAGGCTTTCCGCTACCATTCCCGCCGAGAGGAGCTCACGCCGGTGTCTCTGGGCATAATCGAAGCTCAGGGCGTAGATCTCATATCCTTCCGCCCTTGCAATGGCTGCCGTGGTGGAAGAGTCGATCCCGCCGCTGAGGAGGACTACCGCTTTTTTATTGCTCATTTAACGTATCTCCGAATGAGCTGTGATATC
Source organism: Nitrospirales bacterium (assembly GCA_020846375.1). Taxonomy (GTDB): domain Bacteria; phylum Nitrospirota; class Thermodesulfovibrionia; order Thermodesulfovibrionales; family Dissulfurispiraceae; genus Nitrobium. Next base: position 6,339 of record JADLDZ010000008.1, read on the forward strand.
ATAACGCACCCGATAAACGGGTGGCTTGCCGGTTGTGAGCCGTCTCAAAGACGGCCGTTTTGACTGATTTAGAATCGACCCTCTTCCAGCTCCGCTTCAGTCTTCTCCTGATCAGCGATTGTTTTGCCTCAGACGGAAGAGGACTTTCAAGCCGCATGAGTTAAGGGAGAGCAAAGCTCTCCTGATGCCTGGTACACCTGCTGCCTCTTGAACTTTCTCTGCTGCCGTGCTTCCTCAAGCTTTCGGTCCCGCTCTTCGAAAATCTCTGTTTCCCTGCCGTTGAGCTTGTCCGAAGGGGCAATATACCCGATGGCGCTATGAAGACGAACGTTGTTGTAATACTCGATGTACTCTGTCACAAGTCTTCGTGCATCGTCAACGGAGAGCGGCGTCTTTGGTCGAATGCATTCCGCCTTGATCGTCTTGTGGAACCGTTCAAGCTTGCCGTTGGACTGCGGGTAAAAGGGAGACGTCTTTACGTGCGTCATTCCGGACAGGCGGATGAATTCCTTGAAGTCCCTGGCAATGAACTGCGGCCCGTTGTCCGAGATGATCCTTAGACGTGCTTGAGGGAACTTCTCCTTTGCTCTCTGTATGATGATCTCTACGTCGGTCTGCCGTCATCCGCTCCCGAATCTCCCAATGCACGATGAAGCGGCTGCATCCATCAAGAAGGCTGCACAGGTAGTAAAACGTTCCGCAGATGTTGAGATACGATATTGAGCTATGATGGAAAAACCGGACACCAAAGTTTGAGGTGAACTAACCGAGAACGGAGGTGTTGGAGATGGCAGTAGAGAGGATACCGAAAGGGAAGTTCACAAGAGAGTTTCGGGAAGAAGCGGTACGGATGGCAGTGGATGTAAGCGGGAGACAAAAAGCACCGAATTGGGGACGAGCGGTTCCATTGGAGTTCATTTCATAGAAGCAGTCCTCATCTGAAGCATTTTCTCTCTTATCCTCAGCGCATACCCAAGCGTTCTTCTTTACAATGGATACCTCTATGGCTGCAATCGCAGGAGGTATCTATGCTCTGTCACGATGCCCTGAGCAGGGGACATCAAACCGTGTTTCTGAGCCTGTTTGACCTGACGGCGAAAATGGCGAAAGCGAAAAACCTCTACAACTTCATCGAGTATTATGCAAAAGTGCCGGTCCTCTGCCTTGACGAACTGGGATACGTGATCCCCACCAAAGAGCAGGCGGACTGCATCTTTCAGATCGCCTCCAAACGGGCGGAAGTTGCAACGACACTCGTTACGACAAACCTCATCCCCTCTCAATGGGGAAAGGTATTCGATACGGTAACGGCCTCGGCAATACTGGACAGGTTGAGCATGAACGGAAGGTTCATTACCTTCGAAGGGAGGTCCTATAGAAGTAAACAGTAAGGAGTACCGGCACGCCGGCAGAGGAAATCGC
>JADLDZ010000009.1 GCA_020846375.1 Nitrospirales bacterium
TATGCCTCCCGAGAGGAGAAAGGCGATGCCCGAGCAGGAGTCTCCCTCCGAATAGATGAGAGTATCCCCGGAAAGGGGCCGGCGTTGTGAGGCGGAAAGGACATCCCCGATAAAGGCATCCGAGGCACCCCGGAAAGGGGAGAACGTCTCGCGGAAAACGCTATGGGAAACCGGTTCCATCGGTCTACTCTATACTGCGGAGGGCAAAGAGTCAAGTCCCCGGAAGGAAAAACGGGTACAGGTAAAGAAAGGAAAACTGAAGAGAGGGTATCTCACTCGGTAGAGGGCACCTTCTGTCTCCTGGGAGTGTGTCAATCAGGGAGTGTATGTCTTGGCTCCCTTCGAGTAACCCCTCCCGCCCTCCCCTTACTCTAAGGGGAGGGGAAAGAAAGAGGATTCCCTGTGAGGATTCACAGGAGAGGGACCTGAAGGGGGCTGAGGGGGTATCCTCTTCTCTGCAGCGAGCGTCTGGAATATCAGCAGGGGGCAGGTAACGCCCTGCCCCCGCGTATGCTCGAAGGGAAAGAGGGAAGATCTCAGGAGCAGAGTATCCCCTGAGATCAGGGAGTAATTCGCTCGCAAAGAAAGAGGGTGCCCCCTCTGCCCCTCACCCAGGGAGACCTGTTCAGATCGCAGAGCATTCCCTATCCGCAGGATTTTATCAGGGAGAAGAGGAGGGCATCGATTGCGTCGATGAGCTCCTTGAACAGACCGCCATGGCTCTTGGAGGTGGAGAAGAGCTGCCCTCTCATCTCCCTGATGAGAGGATCGTCGCACTTCTCATAGGTGATATGCCCGTTTTGAAGGGCATGCCGCTCAAGGACCAGGAGACGTTTCGCCTTTTCGACGAAGGGGAGCAGCAGCCCTTTCACCTTCACCGCCCGGTCGGTGATACACGCAATTTCATCGGTGTCCCACACACGGACGCCGCGCCGTACGGTTTCCGCGATCTCCCCCGTCATCATCTGCAGGGTGCAGTATTCGAGCCCCCGCACCCCGCGCCTCCATTGAAAGAGCAGGGCATTGCGGCGGAACCAGAGGAAGTTGCGCATGCCGAGGGAGACCAGCCCATCCACCGACGCTTCGAGATCACGCACGAGGGATGCCAGAGCATCCGCCTGCGGCTTCTGTGCCGCATCATCCGCCTGCCCGGCGCACTCCGAGGCAGGATGTCCCTCAGCGTGTTCCGCTCCCCCACTGCAGACAGGTGCGCCGAGGAGATACTCCCACAGGGAACGCAGGACAGCGGCGCCCCTCTCATCGTCCGGCGTATCGAAATGGATGAGGGAGAGGATAACCCGCCCCTCTCCGAAGGCACCTTCCACGACGGCGGGGTCATTCTGCAAGCGCCGGGGGTCGAGGTTGATCTGGTACAGGGATTCGAGCTCAGTCCATGAACCGTACTGCTCCGTGTCCCCCACATTGACATCAGAGCTGAAGGCGTCGGGCAGGGCCTCTCCGTAGGCGGCGAGGACCTGCAGACCGGGGTCCTCCGCAATGAACTGGGAGGGCCACCAGGCATGGAACACCGGTTCGGCGACGTTTCGCCAGATCGGGTGTTCGGACAGGGAGAGCCGCACCCTCCCGCTGAAACTCGGAACGCGCTCACAGGTGGGCTTCCTTTTCACCGGCAGGAGGCCGATCCCATCCTGCGTGGCGAGCCCGGCCCCGCCGCAGAAGCCCAGGTACCGGCCGCCCCCGTGCACAAAGTCCCTGATGGCAGCCACCCCTCCGTCTCCGAGGGCCTTGCTCTTGTTCGAGGCCCATCCGCCGGGAACGAAGAGGAGACGGTATTCCCGGAGCCTTCCCTCCCTGATCTCCCCGGAGCGGACGAGGTCGAAGGGGAGGCGGGCGGCCTGCAGGGCCTTGCACGCCATCACCCCCCAGAGAAACGACTCATCCCAGAGCAGGGCCGCCTTCCCCGAAAAGGTGCCGGTTGATGCGGTAGGGAGCATGTACGGTGTCCTGTCCTCAGGCGCCGGGCTTGTTCTCGTACCCGCGGGGGGTGAGCATCCAGCCCTCCCAGATAAAGGTCTTCGAATTCCCGATGATGACGGTCGTCTGCATGTCGATCTCGTGGTTGAGCATATCCCGCAGGTTGGTGAGGACGACCCGTTCCTCCGGACGCATGGCCGCCTTGACGAGGCCGACCGGCGTCTCGGTGCTCCGGTGCTTCAGCATGATCGCCCGCGCGGTGCTGATATGCTCCTGTCTCCCCATGCTTTTCGGGTTGTAGAGGACGACCACGAAGTCGGCAGTGGCAGCGGCAGTCAGCCTTTTCTCTATCGTCTCCCACGGGGTGAGCCTGTCGGAGAGGCTTATGCAGGCGAAGTCGTGCATGAGGGGCGCTCCGAGCCGCGAGGCGCAGGCATTCAGGGCGGAAATGCCGGGGATGACCTCCACATGCGGCAGGGAGTCCTCCGTTGTCCCGCCGGTCCCGTTTTCCGGGCATCTTCCCGCGCCGGCAGGGGCGGCCTTCAGCATTTCGAATACCAGGCCCGCCATGGCATAGATGCCCGGGTCCCCCCCGCTGATCACGGTGACGGTCTTCCCGGCCAGTGCCAGCTCAACCGCCTTCCGGCACCTGTCGGTCTCCTTCGTCATGCCGGTGGCGAAGACCTCCTTGTCCCTGATCAATTCGGGGATGAGGTCGAGGTAGGTCCCGTACCCCACGATGACATCGGACTTCCGTATAACGCTCTGTGCATAAGGGGTAATATGGTCGATACTCCCCGGTCCTGTTCCTACGATGTAAAGTGCGCTTTTTCCCATGTGCTCTCCATCCCTCTTTCCTGTGTAATATTTCTGTGCGGCTGCTGCCACGGTTACATTTCCGACTTTCTGCTTCGGTACGATGAGCAGTGCGCCCTCCGCCGCTGCGAGAAGGGCGGCGGGCTCTGAAACGGCATGGGCCCCCGTTGCCCTGAAAACCGCCTCCGATCTCGCCGGCCCCGGTACACGGTTCAGCTCGGCGGGGGTAAAGGAGTCGAGAGGAAAAGAGTACTTTTCCGCAAACGCCGCGAGGCCCGGCTCCTTCGCCTTGATATCGATGGTCGCCACGGAACGTACCGAAGCGAACGCCAGGTTGGCGGCGTGGAGAACCCCTTTCACCGCCTCCTCTATCTCCTCAAGGGGGGTCCTGCTGTTGCACCCGATACCGAGGACGAGATTCCGGGGCCTCAGGTAGAGCTGCCCGCCGCGGTGGCGCGGCCCGGAAGTGCCCTCCTGGTAGACATTCTCCCGGTTCGTGATGAGCACCTCTGCCCGGAAGGGCTCGCTCACCCGCCGGAACGCATCCGGCAGTGGGATGTCAATCTCCGTATAGACAGGGAGCACTCCTTTATCGAGAAAGCGCGTTCCGATGCCGGGCAGCCGCTCCCACTCCTCGATGAGGAGGCCGTTGTCCCGCGCCCAGAGATCGAGGGAGGGCAGCCGGTTCACGTCGGAGGCGGTCGTGATGACCGCTTCGCCTCCCAGGAACTCCGCTATTTCACGGGCCGCCTCATTCGCCCCTCCGAGATGTCCGCTCAGGAGACTGACCGCAAACCTCCCTTTCTCGTCCAGTACGACGACGGCGGGGTCGTGTTTCTTGTCCCTGACCAGCGGCGCGATAGTCCGCACCACGATGCCCGCGGCCATGATGAAAACAAGCCTTTCGTGCGTCTCCCACAGGCGGGGCACCGCGGCTGCGGCAAACTTCGTCACCCGCGCCCCGGGATAGAGTCCCGTCAGCTTTTCCGCCAGGGAGCGTCCGCTCTCCGTTATATAGATAAGTGCGACCGGCATTCCGTCTCTGCCCGAAGGGAACGCTCCCTTTCCGCCGGGCCGGGGAGCCTGTCCCGGATGGAGGGGGAGCAAAAGGAGGGGGAAAGCACCCCCTCAGTTCCGGTACTCGTGCTTGAAATCCTTGTCATACAGCTTCGATTCCCTGCCGAGAGCCGCTTCCGACGCCTTCAGGGAGTCTCCTATGTAGATCAGCGCGGTCTTTTTGATGCCCGCATCCCTTGCCATCCCGACGAGCTCTTTCAGGGTGCCGCGGATCACCCTCTGTTCCGGCCAGGAGGCTTTTTCGATGATGACCACCGGGGTCTCCCCGGAGTACCCCTGCAGCAGCTCTTCCCGCACCCGCTCGATCATCCCCACGCTCAGGAAGATCGCCATGGTCGCCCGATGCTGCGCCAGGAGTCCGAGCCTCTCGGATTCCGGCACCGGGGTCCTGCCCTCCAGGCGCGTAAAGATCACGGTCTGGCTTATTTCGGGTATGGTGAGCTCCTGTCCGAGTACGGCGGCCCCCGCCATGGCGGAGGAGACCCCGGGCACCACCTCGTACCCGATGCCCAGCTCCCTCAGCCTCTCGATCTGTTCGGAAATGGCGCTGTAAAAGGAAGTGTCCCCCGTATGCAGGCGCACCACCCTCTTTCCTGCCGCCACGGACCTCCGGATCACCTCGGTGGTCTCCTCCAGGTTCATGACCGCGGAATTGTGGATCTCCGCCCTCAGTCCTTCGAGGAGCGCCGGGTTCACTAGGCTGCCCGCATAGATGACGACATCCGCCGCATCGAGGAGTCTTCTTCCCTTCAGGGTGATGAGCTCGGGATCACCCGGTCCTGCTCCGATGAAATATACGTTCGCCATTTTTCCCCTCTTCTATTTTTTGTCCAGGTACGTATGCAAAAAAGCGACTGCCCTTTCGATCTCCTCTGTCCGGGGCAGGGTCTTCGCGATCCTGTCGATATAGCCGTTCTCCCTGACCATACGGAAAGAGGTCGTGAAATTCAGATCGTACATCCACGACAGTTTCGCCAGCTTGAAGTCGTTCAGCGTCCTCAGCATCGAGAGCGGGATCAGCTCGAAATCGAAGAGGCGCGCCAGCACCTCCGGGGAATACCCGGGGCTGTCGGGCAGCCCGAGACCCACCGCCGAGGGCCGGACCGCCGCATCCTCTTCGTAATATTCGAAAAAGACCCTCCAGATATCCAACTTGTCCGCATCCCGGATCAGCCGGATGAAGAGGACCCTCTCCGGGTCTTCGAGGTCGGGGACACGGAAGGCATTGTGGAACCTGACCGCGGTGGCAACAATTTCCTGCTCTCTTCCGGGCAGCGTGTGGAGCACCCCCTCTTCCCTGAGCACCTTCGCACCGAGCTCCCCGTGGTTCACCGAGACGCCGTCCCGGAAGGTCCTGTACTCCGCGTATTGGGGAAACCTGCCCACATCGTGAAAGAGGCCGATTGCCTCCGCCAGCAGCACTCCGCTCCGGTCCAGGCCTTCCGCTTCCGCGACCCTGACGCTGTTCTCGCAGACCCTGCGGGTGTGCTCCTCCTTCAGGGCGATATTCTCCTGGTCTCCCGGATCCGGGAGGCGGAAGGAATGCACGTAGCCGGAAAACCACTGCCGGAAGCGGGTCAGATCGTCTGCAGTCATTTCCTCACGATCACCACGGAGAAATAATTGAGGTCGTCTTCCGTCACCTTCCTGATATCCGTGACGACCCGCTCATCGTCCATGCCCGCCCGCGCCACGTAGACCGCTTTTTCCGCGAGCTGCATCTTGTCGAGCGTCTTCCGCACCGCATCGAACACCTTGTACACTTTCATCAGGACGAGGGTGTCGAAGCTCCCGAGGAGCTGTTCCAGGTCGGTGGAGTAGGTCGCCGGGATGACGGCGATCTTCTCGTCGGCAAGGCTCAGGGAGAGGGGTACCCGCGCTGCTGCGGCGTTGATGGACGAGATGCCGGGGATGAATTCGATGGGGAGCTCCGGGTTGAGCTCGATGAGCCTGTCGTAGAGATAGAAGAAGGTGCTGTAGATGGTGGGGTCCCCGATAGTGATGAAGGCCATATTAGTGCCCCTGCCGAGGACGGCGGAGACGGTCTCCACGGTTTCGTTCCACTTCGTATCGAGAACCCGGGCATCGGACAGGTCGGCCTCCTGCGCACAGCCCCCTGCCCCCTGCCTGTTGCCTGCGGTCTTCTTCATGGGGAAATGGGCCTCGATGATCTCCTTGCCCGTCAGGTCCACCGCCTTCTGCACGATGGACAGGGCGAGGCTGCTGCCCTCCTCGCGCCCTTTTGGAACGCAGATGCAGGGGACCTCCCTGAGGATTCGCGCCCCCTTCAGGGTCAACAACTCCGGATCTCCGGGGCCTACGCCGATCACGAAAAGCTTACCTGTCATACTTTCCTGAACCTCTCATGCTATATTTTGCTCTGCGACCGGCTGATCCCGATCTTCCCTAACCTTCTCCGCCCGTGGTACCCCTGATGATGAACAGGGGGTTCAGGGCGGATAGGTAGCTGCCCTCCCCGATGGCCCGCATCCGGGAGACCGACACCTGTGCAATCTCGACCGCGAACCCCGCTTTTGCCAGTGCAGTCCGCGCCGCCTCGAGGGTTTCAAAGGTAGCGGCGTTGATCACGACGATCCCCGAAGGCATTTTCTCCGCGATAATCGAGAGGATCTCCTCCATCCGTCCGCTGCTGCCGCCGATGAATACCCTGTCCGGCGCAGGGAGGTGCCGCAGCGCATCCGGGGCGAAGCCCTCCACGATCCCGACATTCGGGACATCGAAGCGGACCTTGTTCTGCCGGATGTTGTCCAACTGCTCCGGGTTCTTCTCCACCGCGAATACCTTCAGCCCCCTGCAGAGCCGTGCCGCCTCCACCGAGACCGAGCCGGACCCTGCGCCGATGTCCCAGAACACCCCCTCGAGGGGGAGCCTCAGCTTGTGGAGGGTGACCGCCCTCACCTCGTCCTTGGTGATCAGCCCGCGGGAGTGGCGGATCTCCTCCTCCGTCAGCCCGAGGCGCGGCGCCACGGGCAGGAGAGAGGAAGCCGCCGCTTCCCCCGGCGCCCCGTCCTTCCTCTCTACCGGGGTGTTCTTGATGATGACGACATTCGGGTCGGAGAAGCTCATTCCCGCAACGGCGTCGGGCATCCCCTCCGTAACCCGCTCTTCCTCGTATCCCAGCCGTTCGCATATGTACATGAGGGGCGGGCGGTCCGCGGTAAGGGGCGAGGCGGCGATAGCCTTAGCGATTTCCGCCGGGTTGTTTTCCCGATCGGTCAGGACGGCAAGGAGCGGATGCTCCTGGAGCAGAAAGGGAATCTCGCGGAGCGTGTAGGGCAGCCTCCGTCTCTTCACGGGATCGGGGCCGCCGTGGAGGCTCATGAGGAAGGCGTCGTCCCACGGCTCCTTCACCCGGGCGAAGGCCATCTGGATGCTCGAAAGCTCGGGGAGGATCTCCACCGCGTCCTTCCCGAACTCGTTGACCGCTCTCCTGCCGATGCCGGAGAACAACGGGTCCCCCGAGGCGAGGAGGCTAAGGCTCCCCGGCTGCGGAGCGTCGAGGGAGTCCCTGATGAATCCGAGAGTCTCCTCGATGGAGTTGATCACCCGGACCTTCTCCTGCACGGTCCCGAACTCCTCGTATTTCCGGAACACCTCGAAAAGCCGCTTCGAGGCGAGAATGACCCCCGATGCATGGAGCGCCTCGCGCGCTTTCCTGTCCAGGGGCTTGTACCCGATCCCTATGACATACACCTTACTCATTGCACGCAATGATCTCCCCCTCGTACGATACGAGGTGGGCGGTCACCGGGATCCCCCCGGTAAACCCCTCCGCATAGGCCTTGGCGGCGGAGCAGGCCCTCGCAAAGAAGGCGGCCTTCTGCCGGGGGAAGGCCGTGGTGAGCAGATCGAAAATCTCCCTCGCCGTGTTGAAGGTGCGCCCCTCCGACAGCGCATCGATCCCGATATCCCTCAGGAACTGCGCTGCCCGGGCGCTGTCGAGCGCTCCGTGGCGCACATGGGTCTGCGGCGTCGCCATCCCGATCTTCAGCATCTTGGCCCATTGGGCGCTGAGATGGATCCCTTTGAACCCGTGTTTCCCCGCATCGCGCAGGGAGAACTCGAGATAGTCCCCCATCATCACGTAGGCCTCTTCCGGAAAACGGAACTTTTCCATATGCGCCCTCTCGGATGTCCTGCCTGAGGAGAGGACCACGGTCTCGTGCGCCATGGCCCTGGCCACATCCAGTGAAGCGGTGATGGAGGCGGTCCATGCCTCGGCGGAGAGGGGGCGTACGATCCCCGTGGTCCCGAGGATGGAGATTCCCCCGACGATGCCGAGCCGGTAGTTCAGGGTCCTCTTCGCCAACTCCTCTCCGTCGGGGACCGAAATGGTTATCTCGAGGGCCGCGGCAGGAAAGGAGAGGGAACTGCTCATCGCCTCCCGCACCGCCTCACCGATCATTTTCCTCGGCCCGGGGTTGATCGCCGCCTCTCCCACCGGAACGGACAGCCCCGGCTTGGTGACGGTGCCCACACCCCTGCCGCCCCGGAGCACAACTTCCCCCCCCGGTCCTCCCGGTACGAGCCGGGCATCGGCCCGTATCTCCGCCCCGTTGGTAACATCGGGATCATCTCCCGCGTCCTTTACCACCGAGACCCAGGTGGCGCCTCGTGCCGCATCGAAGCCCGTCTCCTTGAGCGGGAAGCTGACCCGCGTTCCGTCGGGAAAGGGGATCTCCACCTTTCCCGGTACGTACGGGACGGGAAGTCCGGGGGGCCTTTCCCCGGGAGCGCCGAGCAGGAGCAGCGCCGCCGCCTTTGCCGCGGCAGCGGCGCAGGCGCCCGTGGTATATCCCGACCGGAGTTTCTTTCTACTTTTCAATTCCAATGCGCGCACTGACCCCTTTTTCCTTATAGTGTTTTATTTCTCTCATCTCCGTTACCAGGTCGGCCCGCTGCATCACCCTCTCGTCCGCATACCGCCCGGTGATGATGAGCTCCGTACCCTCCGCTTTATGGTCGATAAGCTCCAGGATGTCCTCGACCGAGATGAGCTCGTACTTCGCAGCCACGTTGGCTTCGTCGAGGACCACGACATCATATGCGCCCGACCGGAGGACATCCCGTATTTCCCTGAGCCCCTCCTGGGCGGCTTCCTTGTCGCTGTCGTTGGGCTTCCTCTTCAGGATAAGGCCCATGCCGTACTGCTTCAGCGTGATGAACCGGTCGAGCCTCTCGATCATTGCATGCTCGCTGCACCTCTCGTGCTTGACGAACTGCGCGATGAAGACCCGCAGCCCGGCTCCCGCAGCCCGGACGGCAAGTCCCAGCGCCGCGGTGGTTTTCCCCTTGCCGTGGCCGGTATAGACCTGTACATATCCTTTGCCCATGTCCCCCCAATCCCCCTCTGCTACCAACAGAAAAGCACGGGATCCTGATCCCGCAGGGAGCGGACACCCCCGTCGGAACCGGGCTCCCCGTTCCCTCTCACTGTACGATCCTGCAGAACTCCCTGCGCGCCTCACCGATGGTGAGGGGAATCCGCTCGAAGTTGATCTTGTCCTCGTGCTTGAGCCGGTAGATCAGCTCGGCTATCTGCGGAAGCCGCAGCTTCACCTGCGACATCTCCTCCGGGGCCGTGAACACCTCCTCGGGAATGCCCCCCCGCACAATGTGCCCCTTGCTCACAATGTAGAGCCGGTGCAGGAAAAGGGGTACCAGGTCAACACTGTGGGTCGCCATCACCACCGTCACCCCCTTCTCCCGGTTCAGCTTCGTCAAGAGCCGCATCATCCTGTACTCCCCCATGGGGTCCAGCCCTGCCGTGGGTTCGTCCATCAGCAGAATCTCATGTCCCATGGCCAGAAGCCCCGCAATGCAGACCCGCTTCTTCTGCCCGTAGCTCAGGTTATGGATGGACTTCTTTGCATACCCCTCCATCTCCACATCCCGCAGGGCCTCTTCCACCCTCCGGGAGACCTCCTGCCCCGAAAACCCCATGTTCACGGGACCAAAAGACACATCCTCCAGAACAGTGGGGGCAAAGAGCTGATCGTCGGGGTTCTGGAAGATGAGGCCCACTTTCCTGTAGATCTCCTTGGGGGAGAGCTTGCGGATATCCTTGCCGTCGAGCAGGACCTTCCCCTTGAAATCCCTGATCAGCCCGTCCATGACTTTCAGAAGGGTCGTCTTGCCTGACCCATTGGAGCCCAGA
>JADLDZ010000010.1 GCA_020846375.1 Nitrospirales bacterium
AGGAACCTGTACGACGGTACGGAAGAGGGCATGCAGCATGCAGAGCTGCCGGTTTTCTCCGTACAGCACCACCCGGAAGCGGGGCCGGGGCCCAACGACTCCACCCACCGTTTCAGGCGTATCCGCCAGATGATCGAGGGAAAGGCGCGGTGACGGGCCTTTCCTCTGCGGAAAGCGGCACAGGAGAGAATGGGAACGGAACAGAACGAAAACGCGGCTCAGATCGAAGAAAACGGGAGCGTATTTGCCTTGTGGACAACCTCGTTCAGGGCGGAAAGGGGGAGCGTGCTCCATGGCGGGATCTACAACCGCGAGATGGCTTCCAGCCTCGCAGCGGGGGCCTGCACTCTCGCGGCGGTTTTCCTTTTTGCCGCAGTGTCTCCGGCGACCTCCCTGCGCAGTATCGCGGCGCTGGTCTGCTTTGTGCCGCTTTTCCTCCTCTTCAGAAGGTATGTCTTCCGTGAGGAGTCGCTGCGTATCGTGCTCGACAGGAAGAGGGGGACCGCTTCCTTCTCCCTGAGCAGGCCCTTCGGCGGACGGGAGATAACGTATCCTCTGTCAGAAATAGGGGCGGTACGACAGGAGTGCCGCACTATCCACCCCGTGAACCCCGACGGGATTCGGGTGGTGGAAAAGATCGCCCTGCAGCACGGCACGGTAATCCCCGGGTTCGGAGAGACGACCGAGTTTCATACCGTGGAGATCGAATTCAAAGGGGGGGAGCGGATCATGGTCTTTTCTTCCAAAGAACCCGTCCGGGCCGGAGAAATCGCACAAAAGATAACTAATTTCATAGAGAGGTAACAATGCCCAAGAGAAGCGATGTCAGAAAAATCCTGTTGATCGGGTCCGGCCCCATTGTGATCGGGCAGGCCTGCGAGTTCGACTACTCCGGCACGCAGGCCTGCAAGGCACTGCGCGAAGAAGGGTTCTCGGTGGTTCTGGTGAACTCGAATCCGGCCACCATCATGACCGACCCGGAAATGGCCGACGCGGTCTATATCGAGCCGCTCTCGAAGGACATCCTCGAGCTTATCATCAAAAAGGAACGTCCCGATGCCCTGCTCCCCACCATGGGAGGACAGACGGCTCTGAACCTTGCGGTGGAACTGTCCGAAGCAGGAGTGCTCAAGAGATACGGGGTCGAGCTGATAGGGGCCAGACTGCCCGCCATCAGGAAAGCGGAGGACAGGGAGCTCTTCAAGGAGGCGATGCGGAAGATCGGTCTTGAAGTGCCCCGGAGTGCCGCCATCACCACCATGAAGGACGGGCTCGACATGATTGAGCATATCGGGTTTCCTGCGATTCTCCGGCCCGCCTTTACCCTCGGGGGCACCGGCGGAGGAATTGCGTACAATATCGAAGAATACCGGGAACTGCTCGAAAAGGCGCTCAAACTGAGCCCGGTAAGCCAGGTGCTGGTGGAGGAGTCCGTCCTCGGCTGGAAGGAATACGAGCTCGAGGTGATGCGCGATATGAGGGACAATGTGGTGATCGTCTGCTCCATCGAGAACTTCGATCCCATGGGAGTGCATACGGGCGACTCCATCACCGTCGCCCCCGCACAGACCCTGACCGACAAGGAGTACCAGCGCATGCGCGATGCGGCGATTGCCGTCATCAGGGAAATCGGGGTCGATACCGGCGGATCCAACATACAGTTTGCACTGAATCCGAAGGACGGCAGGATGGTGGTCATCGAAATGAACCCTCGGGTATCACGGAGCTCGGCGCTTGCCAGCAAGGCGACGGGCTTCCCGATCGCGAAGATCGCCGCCAAGCTGGCCGTCGGCTATACCCTGGACGAGATCAGGAACGATATTACCCGTGAAACTCCCGCTTCCTTTGAACCGACCATCGACTACGTGGTGACGAAGATACCGCGTTTCACCTTCGAAAAGTTCCCTGATGCGGACGCGACCCTCAGCGTGCAGATGAAGTCCGTGGGCGAAGTAATGTCCATCGGGCGGACCTTTAAAGAGTCTCTCCAGAAGGCGTTGCGAAGCCTTGAAATAGGGACTGCCGGGCTGGAGCCGGTGGAGAACGGCAAGGAAGACCTCCTCTCGAAGCTGAAGACCCCCAATGCCGAGCGTATCTGGCATATCGCCCAGGCCATGCGCCTGGGGATCAGCGTAGAAGAGGTCCATGCGCTCACCTGGATAGACCCGTGGTTCCTGCATACCGTGCAGCAGCTCGTCGCCATGGAACAGAGAATAGCGGAAGCGGGGGAGTCGATCCAGGTGGACGGCGGTCCCCTGGGCGAAGGGATTGCTGAACTGCTCAGGGCGGCGAAGGAGTGCGGATTCTCCGATAAACGTATTGCCCGCCTTGCCGGGATAATGGAACGGGAGATACGGCAGGTGCGGAAGAGGCTCGGGATCGAACCCGTCTATAAACTCGTCGATACCTGCGCTGCGGAGTTCGAGGCCTTTACTCCCTACCTGTATTCGACCTATGAGAGGCCCTTTTCCCGTGTGGGAGGCGGGAACGGCGCCGTGGAGTGCGAGGCGAATCCCACTGGCCGTAAAAAGGTGATTATCCTCGGCTCGGGACCCAACAGGATCGGCCAGGGCATTGAATTCGACTACTGCTGCGTCCACGCCGTTCTCTCCCTCAGGGAGATGGGATACGAGACGATCATGGTCAATTGCAATCCCGAAACGGTCAGTACCGATTATGATACAGCCGACAGGCTCTATTTCGAACCGCTGACCATCGAGGATGTGCTGCATATCGTCGAACGGGAGAAACCCGAAGGGGTTATCGTACAGTTCGGAGGCCAGACTCCCCTGAAGCTCGCCGTCCCCCTCGAAAACGAAGGAGTGAACATACTGGGCACCTCTCCCGATTCCATCGACAGGGCGGAAGACCGGAAGAGATTCAAGGAATTGCTGCACAAGCTGAATCTCCGGCAGTCGGAAAGCGACACGGCCATGTCCTGCGAGGAGGCGGTTGTTGTTGCAGACCGGATAACCTATCCGGTCATGGTACGGCCCTCCTATGTCCTGGGGGGGCGGGCCATGGAGATCGTCTATGATGAGGAGTCCCTCACGGACTATATGAGCAGGGCGGTGAAGGCGTCCCCCAAGCATCCCATCCTGATCGACAAATATCTCGAAGATGCCATCGAAGTGGATGTGGATGCCCTTTCCGACGGCCATGACGTAATCGTCGGAGGCGTCATGGAGCATATAGAGGAAGCGGGAATCCACTCCGGGGACTCCGCATGCTCGATCCCCCCGTATTCCCTCCCACACGGCATTGTCGAGGAGATCAAGCGCCAGACAAAGGCTCTGGCGAGGGAGCTGGAGGTGAAGGGGCTGATGAATGTCCAGTTTGCGGTCAAGGACGGGGAGGTATTCATCCTCGAGGTCAATCCGCGGGGGTCGCGCACCATTCCCTATGTAAGCAAGGCCACCGGAGTACCCCTCGCCAAGCTGGCGGCAAAGGTCATGATGGGGAGCACCCTGAGAGAGCTGGGGATGACAAAGGAAAGGGAAATCGGCCATGTGGCGGTGAAGGAGGCGGTATTCCCCTTCGACCGGTTCCCCGGCGTAGACACCATTCTCGGCCCCGAGATGAAGTCCACGGGTGAAGTGATGGGGATCGACGTGGATTTCGGCCTGGCATATGCAAAGGCACAGGCTGCCAGCAGCAATAAGATCCCGACCTCAGGGAAGATCATCATCAGCGTGAAAGATAAGGACAAGCCCCATACGGTCGAGATAGCGACAAAATTGAAAGAAATGGGGTTCCATATCATCGCGACGAAGGGGACCGCACTCTTCCTCGAGGAAAACGGTGTGCCCGTGGCGGTCGTCAATAAAGTAATGGAGGGGAGACCCCATATTGTCGACCTGATCAAGAACAGGGAGGTGAGCTTCATCATCAATACCGTGAGCGGCACCCGGGCGCAGAAGGACTCTCTTTCCATCCGGAGGAGCGCACTACAGTTCAAGATCCCCTATACCACCACCATCGCCGGGGCCCGCGCCGTGGTAATGGCGATCGAAATGCTCCAGAAGAAGGAGATGAGCATCAAATCCATTAATGAATATCACCGGAAATGAGAGTTCCTGCAGCGGAGCCGGGGCAGAGCATCTCCGTGCCCCCGAAACGGCAGCGTAGCGGGGGGGCCGGCGAGGACGGAATGAAAAACGGCAGAAAATTTATTTTTCCGCGGAGTATAGTAATAATATGAGGGGTACGCTATGATCGATAAAGACTTTGAATCCCATCTCGAGCAGTCGGTGAAGATGCACGGCCATCTCTGCCCGGGGCAGGTTCTGGGCGTCAGGATGTCCCTTCTCGGGCTGAAGGCCGCTGGGATCGAGGAGCCCAGAGGTAAGGACAGAAAAAATATCGTCGTTTTCGTCGAGATGGACAGATGCGCGACAGATGCGGTGCAGTCGGTAACCGGGTGCAGCCTGGGGCACCGGACGATGAAATTCGTGGATTACGGGAAGATGGCCGCCACTTTTGTCAACCTTCAGGACGGAAAGGCGGTGCGGGTGGTGGCCCGGGAAGAATCGCGGGAGAAGGCGAAGAAGTATTTCCCCGAAATCGAAAACAAGTACGCGGCGCAGCTCGAAGCATACAAGATCATGCCGGATGAAGAGCTCTTCGAGACCATGGAGGTCAGTGTTCAGATCCCCCCCGAGGACATGCCGGGGCGCCCCCTGCGCAGGATGCAGTGCGGAGTATGCAAAGAGTATGTACAGGACATGCGTGAAGTGCGCCGGGCCGGAGAAATTCTGTGCAGGGCCTGTGCCGGGGATTCCTACTACCGGAGGGGCCCGGCATGCTCCTGAACAGGGTGGATAGGAAATTCGGCACAGTCTTCATAAAGAAATGACAGGGGAGGGCAGCGATGTGCGAGATGCATGGTGAGAAAGGCAGTGAGAGGTCGGGAGCGAAGGCGATACCGGTGGCTGAGGCGGTCGGAATGGTACTGGCGCATGACATCACCGAAATCCGCAAGGATGACTTCAAGGGGAGGGCATTCAGGAAGGGGCATGTGGTGACCAGTGAGGATGTCGAGCACCTGCGGCGGCTGGGAAAGGATCACCTCTTCGTTCTTCATATGGAGAATGACGAGATGCATGAGGACGATGCCGCATATGCCCTCGCATCAGCCCTGAAGGGAGAGGGAGTGCTCATGGAAGAAGAGCCGAAGGAGGGCAAGATAAACCTGATTGCCGCCCGGGACGGCCTGCTGAAAGTCGACCGGGACGCGCTTGCCGCGTTCAACATGCTCGGAGAGGTAATGTGCGCGACCCTTCACACCAATACGACGGTCAGAAAAGGGCAGGTCATCGCCGGGACAAGAGCCATCCCCCTCGTGGTAAAAAGGGCAATCATCGATGAGGCGGTGGGAATCGCGGGACGTGCGGGTGCGGTGGTCGAAGTGAAGGAGATGAAAAAGGTGAAGGCGGGCGTGGTCATCACCGGGAACGAGGTCTACTACGGACGGATAAAGGATGCTTTTGCCCCCATCGTCACCCGGAAGATCGAGGGGTTTGGGGGTGAAATCGTGGGGATATACTATGCTCCAGACGATGAAAGCCTTATTGAGGCACGCCTGAGGGAATTGCTGGATGCGGGGGCGGACCTCCTTATCACTACGGGAGGCATGTCGGTAGACCCTGACGATGTAACCCGCTTCGCCATCAGGAATATGGGCGCCTCCGGAGTTACCTACGGCTCCGCCGTCCTGCCGGGAGCGATGTTCCTGGTCGCCTACCTGGAAAACGGGCGGAGACAGGGCAACGGTGATTCAGGCGCGTCCGCCGGGAGCGTCCCACTGCTCGGCATTCCCGCCTGCGGGATGTACCATAAGACGACCATCTTCGATCTCGTTTTGCCGAGAGTTCTTGCAGGAGAAAGGGTAGGCAGAAAAGAGCTTGCAGAACTGGGCCACGGCGGCCTGTGCCTTAATTGCAAGGAGTGCAGATACCCGGTATGTCCCTTCGGGAAGTAGGCGATTTGACAGGGAAAGGCATTTCTGCTATGCTCTTGAAGACGATGAGAAATTGGTTTTCCGATACAGGAGAGTTCATGGGGAAGGGGATGACCGGAACTCTGAGAAAACCTGCTCTTTTTTTGCTGTTTTCCCCTCTCCTTGCGCTCTTTTTTTTCCTCTTGCCTCCATCCCCTGCCGGAGCGTTCGACGTCAAGGGACTCCAGCCGCTTTCTCCCTATGGGGTCTTCTCCGCCTTCAGCGCCGAAAGTCTACCGCGGAAGAGGGCCGGGTTCGGAATCGGCTTCGAGAAGTCCAGCGAACCGAAGGTCAAGAGATTCATCTTTCAGGCCGCTTATGGGTTTACTGACAACGTCGAACTCAATGTGACGCTTCCCTATGTCATGGAATGGGAAGATACCCTGGACGGCTTCGAGGATGCGAATCTCGGGATCAAGTACCGGTTTCTCGATGAAGGGAGCTACGCTCCTGCTGTCGCTTTCATGCTTACCGGCTCCCTTCCCTCCGGAAAGAACGAACTCTCCACCGACGGCGGCCTGGGGGGCGGCATTATTTTCACGAAAAAGGTAGGCCCCTTCAAGGGGCATGTCAATGCCTTCTATTCCAACCCTGGGGAAGAGAGCCTGCGGGATGAGTACACACTCAATATAGGAACGGAGTTGGCGGTAACCCACAGCTCGAAAATCCTGGCGGAAGTGGTGGGAAGAAAAAATTACTTCAAGAACAAGATCGACCTCCTGGAATGGCGGCTCGGGTATCGGATCGCCACCACCGATTACCTCTACACCACTATCGGAGGGGGGTTCGACATCAAGAACAGGAACCCCGATTATCGCCTTATTCTCTCCCTGAGCATCATTCTGCCGGGAGAAAAGAGAAAGTTTCAGAAAATTTATGAAGAGTAGGGTGTAGAGGCGCACTGCCTTCTGCTGCAGCCTGCCTCACCGCCTGCATACACACCTTGGTTGTGTTATACTAGAAATTGTATGTTTGATCTGGGAATACAGGAACTTATCGTCATCTTCATCGTTGCGCTTCTTGTCTTCGGTCCCAAAAGACTGCCTGAACTCGGAAGGACTCTGGGCAAGGGCCTCGCCGAGCTCAAAAAGGCGATGCAGGGGGTCAAGGAGCAGATGGATGTCGAGATGCGGGAAATAAAAGCCCCCCTTACCCTTGCCGAGCCCCTGTACCATCAGGAGAAGACCGGACAGAAAGAAACGCACGAGGAAAAAGAGCGGAACGGGGCGGCAGGAGCCGCCGGAGAGACCCATGAAGAGGCGGCCTCCTCGCCTGCCGAGGAAAAGGAAGAGCGGAAGGGGTAAATCATGGAAGATCTCAAAATGCCCCTCACCGAGCATCTCGGAGAGCTCAGAAAAAGAATCGTCATTTCCCTGATCGCCCTTGGTGTCACCTTTGCCGTTGCATTCAGTTTTTCCGAGGAAATATTCAGGGGTATCATGTTTCCCCTCAAGTACAGCCTCGACTTCTCGGTAAAGGAAATGTATGTGCGTTTCATTCCCCAGGACAAGCTCCAGACGACAAAGCTGGTGTTTCTGGCCCCTGCCGAGGCTTTCTGGATGAACATGAAGGTCGCTTTCGTTGCGGGAGTGCTTCTTTCGCTCCCGGTTATTTTTTACCAGCTGTGGCAGTTCATTTCACCGGGGCTCCTTTCAAAGGAGAAGAAGTACGTGCTCCCTTTTATCATTATGGCGACTGCTCTTTTTCTTTTCGGCGCCGCCTTCTGTTTCCTCATCGTCCTCCCGTTTGCAATGAGCTTTCTCCTCACCTACAAGGTCGGTGATTTCCTGATGCCCATGCTTTCGGTGGGGCATTATGTCGATTTCTGCCTGAAATTCATCCTTGCTTTCGGGGCTATCTTCGAGCTTCCCATTATCATTATTTTTCTGACGAGGATGGGCATCGTCACTCCCCAAACCCTTGCAAGAAAAAGGAAATACGCCGCACTCCTCGCGTTTGTCATCGCCGCCGTCCTCACCCCGACTCCCGACGCGTTCAACCAGGTCCTTATGGCGGTCCCCATCATCCTGCTGTACGAAATCGGGATCTGGCTCTCGCCCTTCTTTGCAGCAAAGAAGAGAGGGACGACAGAGGAAGACGAGAAGACGGCATAGGACGCGCTGACGATGAAGAGCACCGTTCCCGTCAGGAGAAACTACAAGGCGATTGTTTCCGACATTTCGGAAGGGTTTGTCACCCTTAATCCCCTCTACCTGAAGCCCTTTGATGAGAGTGCGCTCAAAAGCCTCTATACCGCACTGGAGCGCAGACAGGTGGAAGTCAGGGCTGAGCCCTTTCCCTACCACGATACTTCTCTTATACGACAGAGGAACCTTTCACTGCAAAGGATCTTTACCGCCCTGTCCGTCATCAAGGGCTTTTCCCGCGAGAAGAAATTAAGGCTCTTTTAGGGCGTGCAGACACACCCGAGGCGTGGATGCCCTTGCGCCGATCTCAGGCGGACGCCTTCCCTCCGGATTCCTGTATCTCCGCGAGCAGGTAGCCGGCTGCAATACCGTTCACCGTACCGGCCAGCACCCCTGTCGTGATCAGGACCGGGGCCACGAGCACGATAGCCTCTATCCTCTGCACAAAGAGAAGGTAGGCGACCAGGAGCTGCGCTGCATTGTGAAAAAATGCACCGATCAGGCTTATGCCGAGCGGACCGAAAAGACCCGGAAGAAAACGGAGGGCAAGCGCCATGGAGAGCACTCCTGCCAGCCCTCCCCCGAGGCTCAGGAAGAAAGCAGGGCCGAGGAAGGTCCCCAGCAACAGCGACCCGAGCAACACACGGACCAGGGTGACCATCACTGCGGACTCCGTTCCGTAAAGGTAAAGAGCGATCATGGTGATAATATTGGACAGGCCCATTTTCAACCAGGGAACAGGGGAGGGGAGCAGCGCCTCAAGCCCGTGCAGGGCGAGGGCATAGGAGGCAAGGAGGGCGATGCGGTACCTATCCCGAGATTGCATCCATCTCTCTCCTGCCTGCCGTGCCGGTCACCCGTATCATGACCCTGTTGGGAAGGCAGACTACGGCGCCGCTTCTGATCCACCCCTGGTGCATGCAAATCCTGTTGCGGCAGGGGGAATCCTTGATTCTTGCCCTGCCTTCCTTTACCTCTATGACGGTCCTGCCAAGGGGGCCCTCCACCTCCACCGTTTTGTTCGTCGAGAGGGGTAATGCGTAGCGGAGCTCTCCGGAAACCTCTATCTCCAGCTCTGCGCCCTGCGGGAGGGCCTGCCGGATGAAGAAGAAACTGTACAGCGACAGGAAGAGCAGAAAGAGCAGGAGCATCCTGTCGGCAAAGGTTGCCCTACGACTTCTTTTCACTGAACGCAATGCTCCCCTTTATTCCCTCCGTGAGAGAGACAACTCCGTTGCTGTCTACAATGACTCCGTCAAACCCGAGTCTTCTCAGTGTCTCCATCCCCTTCCGAGGACCCAGAACAAATATCCCCGTTGAAAAAGCATCGGTAAGCGCTCCCTCTCCGGTGACCACGCTCACGCTCCGGCATCCGGACGCCGGATACCCGGTCTTCGGATCCAGGAGGTGGTGATACCGGACTCCCGACCTGAAGAAGAACCTCTCGTAATCGCCGGAGGTGGAGATGGCTTGCTCCCGGAGCGGCAAAGAGGCGAAGATTTCTTTCGTGTCATTCCCCTGTCGCGGGTCTCTGATTCCTATTCTCCAGGAGCTTCTGCCCGGCTTCATGCCAAAGGCCTTGATGTCTCCAGCCACGGCTACCAGGCCCGCCCGTATTCCGTTCTTCTTCAGGATCTCTACTGCTTTGTCTGCGCCGTATCCCTTCGCTATTCCTCCGAGGTCGATCTGCATTCCCTTTTTCCTTAAAAAGACGGTGCGCTTCTCCCTGTCCACCTCTACATGCCGGTATCCGACGAGCTCCAGCCGCGCTTTCACTGCCTGTTCCTCGGGGAGCACACCGTGGTGAAAGTCCCAGAGCGCCATGACGGGCCCTATGGTAATATCAAAGGCGCCGTCCGTTTCCCGGGATACGGAGAGAGCCTGCTCTATTATATCGACAGTCTCCTTCGAGACCACAACCGGCCTGATTCCTGCATTCCGGTTGATCAGGGAGACTTCGCTGCCTTCGCTGAAATAGTTGAAGAGAACGCTCAGCCGCTCGATCTCGGCAAGCGCTCTGTCCATCGCTTTCTCCGCATCCCTGTCGGAAGAGGACGCCACCGTGACAGTGATAAAGGTGTCCATCGCGACCCTGTTCTTCGTGTACAGTTTTTCCTTTGCCGGAGTGCACGAGAGGAGGAACAGGATGCCGGAGAGCACTACAATGAGGAAATTAATTTTTCTCATGTCATGTATTTGCGTCTTCTGATATGTTACCACAGAGACAGGGAAAGAGCATACCGCTTAAAGAATTGGCGAAATAGTGTATACTTTAGGGGAGAAGAAGCCGGACCTCCATGCGTTGCGAGGAGGATGAGCACGCCTCCTCCCGGCGGGGATGCGGGCTTTCCTCCCTCCGGCCCGGGAAAACGGAAAGTACAAGAAAGGGCAGGGTGACGAGGGTGACATGATCATACCCGGAAAAGAGCAGGAGATAATCAAGAGATTGCAGGATGCTGTTATCCACCACAAGGCGGCCGATGCGAAGAAGGCGGCCGAAGAGGCGGTGGCGTTGGGACTGGACGCCTACAAGGTGACCATGGAAGGCCTTGCCGGCGGTATGGAAGTCGTCAGCCAGAAATTCGAATGCCACGAGTATTTCATTCCCGAGACCCTTCTCTGCGCGAAGGCACTGTATGCCGCACTCGACATCCTGAAGCCCCACATCAAGGTGCAGCAGGGAGGCCCGAGGGGCCAGGTCGTCCTCGGAGTCATGCAGGGGGACGTGCATGACCTGGGCAAGAACATCATCAAGGCGATCTTCGAGGCGTCGGGCTGGACCGTGCATGACCTGGGCCGTGACGTTCCCCTCAAGAAGTTCGTTGAGGAGCAGCTCAAGACGGATTCCGACATCGTGATGCTCTCGGCCATGATGACCACCTC
>JADLDZ010000011.1 GCA_020846375.1 Nitrospirales bacterium
CCGGAATGACAAATTCCCTGATACGTTCATTTTGTGAGACATTCTTAATTAAAAAGGCCCCTTGAATCTCTTCTCATGACTGTAAAACTCGATGCCGGCGAGGTCGGTGGGCTCCACCCCCAGTACCTCTTCGATCTCGCGTATGATGTCCTCCGCGTTCGGATAGAACTCGTTTTCGAGATGCCGCGCAGTGGGACAATGGGTAGGCGCAAACCCTATCCTCCGCACCGGAGCCCTGAGCTTTCCGAAGCATTTCGCCGCAACCTGCGCGGCGACCTCGGCACTGAAGCCACAGAAGGACCAGTCGTTGTCCGCCACGATGCAATACCCGGTCTTCTCCACCGACCGTATGATCAGCTCGTCATTGAGGGGCGCGATGGTGCGGGGGTCTATCACCTCCACGCTGATTCCGCGCCTGCCCAGGATATCCGCAGCAGTGACCGCCTCCACGTTCATCCAGGAGGTCGCCACAACGGTGATATCGCTTCCCTCCCGCAGGATACGGCCCTCGCCGAGGGGAATGGTATAGGGCTCCTCGGGGACCTCGCCCTCCTGCCAGTAGAGCCAGCGGTGCTCAAGGAAGACCACCGGGTTATCATCCCGGATGGCGGAGATGAGCAGGCCCTTGGCGTCGTAGGCCGTGGTCGGGAGCACCACTTTCAGTCCGGGGATATGCGCAAAGGTGGCATGCATGCTCTTACTGTGCTGGAAGCCCTGTCCCCATCCCCTCCCCACAATGCCCCGAATCACGATGGGTGCGGCAAGCTGCCCCCCTGAGGCGTAATGGCAGCACGAGATCATATTGGCGAGCTGATTGAAGGCGAGGGGCATGAAATCCACCCGGATATGGACATGGATGGGCCGCATGCCGTTCAGGGCCGCCCCGAGCCCGAATCCGGTCATGGCGTCCTCGGAAAGGGGGGTATCGAAGCACCTCTCCTTCCCGAACCTCTCGGCGAGTCCGGCGGTGGACCCGAAAACCGCCTTGTGATCGGGGACGCCGAGCCCATAGACAAAGACCCGCGGGTCCCTCTCCATCTCCTGTATCATTGCTTCACGCAGAGCTTCGCAATAGGTTATCTGTCGCATTTGAACACCCCGTTATGCGCTTCACTGCAGTGGCTGAGAGGCGCCTGCTGCGCGAGGGCGACGCTGCGGGAGACCTTTGCATCGACCTCCGCCTCGATCCGCAGGAGTTCGTCCTCGCCGACGCCGAGCCGCAGGAGCTTGGCGCGCTGCACCCGCACCGGATCCTTCTCATACCACTGCTCGAACTCATTCCGGGGGCGGTATCCCGCCTCGAAATCGTAGTTGATCCCCACATGTTCGAGGTAGCGGTAATACTTGAGGTTCATGAAACAGGGCTTCTCCTCTTTCCGCATCCGCTGAAGGGCGTCGGCGGCAAGAGCATGGACCACTTCGACGTCCGTGGAGTCGCTCTCGAAGACATGGCAGTCGAAGGTCGAAACCACCCGGGGAAGAGAGGCATACCCGCGCCGCGCCGTGGCAGGCGTATGGACAGCGAAGCCGTTGTCCTCGCAGACGAAGATCACGGGCAGCTTCATGAGGCAGGCGGCATTCAGGCTTTCCCAGAACACCCCCTCGTCCACTGCGCCGTCTCCGAAAAAAGCCGCAACAATCTTCCCGTTCTTCTGCCTTTTGTTGGCGAAGGCGGCCCCGGCGGCGACAGAGAGGTGGCTCGCCACGATGGCCGAAGTCCCCATGAAGCCGTGCCGGGGAGAGCAGAGGTGCATCGAGCCGCCCTTGCCCTTCAGAGAGGAGGTTTCCTTCGCGTACAGCTCGGAAAAGAATTCGTCCGTATCCTCTGTCTTCGCGATGAAAGCCGCATGGGAGCGGTAGGTTCCGAATACCTGGCCTGCGTCACCCAGTGCATGACAGACCCCCACCACCACCGCCTCCTCCCCGAAGGACATATGCATCGGGGTCTTCATGTCATCCTCCGGGTAATGGACGCAGATCTTCTCTTCCGCTCTCCGCACCAGGTACAGTTTCCTGTATAATTCTTTGTTCAGTTCTCTCATTCCTCTCGTTCCTTCTTCTCTCTGACTTCTCTCTCCGGCGCACTCCGGAAGGTCACCCATTGATACTCTCCACCGCTTCCAGAAGACTCCCTGTCGCGAAACCGGCGGAGCCGGGGGAGTCCCCGATCCGTATCGTCTTCAATCCCGCAGCCTTGCCCGCCAGGATGTCGCTTTCCGAATCTCCGATAAGGTAGCTGTTTGCGATATCGATGCGTACTCCCCTCTGCGCAAAATCCTCGACAGCCCTCAGGATCATGCCCGGCTCCGGCTTCCGGCAGCCGCATTCCTCTTCCCTTGAATGGGGACAATGGTAGATGGCGTCGATATCGCCGCTGCGCTCCCGCACCGCAGCCAGCATTCCGGCATGTATCCCCTCCAGCTCTGCTTCGGAGAGAATGCCCCGTGCGATGCACCGCTGGTTGGTAACGATAATGACAAGAAGATCCCGCTTCTTCAGCAGCTCCAGCGCTTCGAACACCCCGGGCAGGAAGACGAACTCTTCCCAGGCCCTGACGTACTCTCCCTCGGGCATCTTCCGGTTCATCACCCCGTCCCGGTCGAGGAAAACCGCCCTTTTCTCAGGCACGGAAAAGCTCCTGCTCCACCATCCCGCAGATAATATGCCCGATCATGATGTGCGCCTCCTGGATTCTCGGGGTATCC
>JADLDZ010000012.1 GCA_020846375.1 Nitrospirales bacterium
GCCGGACAGATCGCTTCTCAGGTCATTCCAGTCGGTGGACTGGAACATGACAGGGACCCTGTCCGACAGGACGGTGCTCGAACAGCTCGTCGAAGCGCAGCCGGTGCCGCTGCCGTTCTGGGTGGCGTTCGGCGTCCCGTAAATGCCGCTCGGGTTGTTGGGGCAGGAGGTGGTGTTATGCAGCCCGCCGTTGATCTGCTGCGTTATGCTGCCCCCGTACATGACACCCGGGGTCCCGCAACCGGTATCACAGTTGACGATAGAGGAAGATCCTCCCAACTGCAGGACGCCGCCGTTTCTCAGCGTCAACGCTCCGTACTGGGCGCTCCCTTTTGGAACAACAGCCGTTTTTACAATTTTGGCCGCACCGTATCGACCGGTTCCGTAGACGAAGCAGAAGGATCCCCCGGAGACGCCGAAGTAGTTGCAGGTCCCGCCTGCCGTCATGGACGGACAGTTGGCCGCCGCCGATGAGCAGGTGGTGCTGTTCAAAATCCCCTGGTTCACCGCATACTCCGCCGCCCAGTTCGCAAGCTGGAATTTCTTCTCGCTCGAAAGGGCTATGTACCCCATCTGGGACATCACCATGGCTGCACCGGCTACAGCAAGCAGCAGCGCGGAGACCGCCATGGCGGCAATGATCGCAAAGCCTTTTTCTTCCCGCAGCTTCTTCATCAGGTGGTTACCTCCCGAATACCCGTGTTACGTCGTAGGTGTCATACTGCCCGGCCGTATACTTCTGCGACTGGCTCCTGAAGGTCACGTCCACTTGTGCCGCGTTGCAGGCGCCGCCGGTGCCGCTGCATCCCGAGGGCAGCAAGGATACCTGGAAGCTGTCCACGGGGGCGATCGGCGTAGGTGTATCTTCCTCGCTGCAGTCCGCCACTGTTTCGGACAGGTCCACATAGAGCCACTGGTTGTTATTGTCGTTGGGATTCGACGAGCAATACAGCCGTATGGTATGAGGTGTCCTCTGAATTACGTCGCCCGCCTGAACTGTCTTGAAGGCACTCCCCGAATACGGGGAAAGATCGTCGTCGACTGTCGCATTGTAGGTAGCGCCGGCTGATAAAGCAGAGCAGTCGGCGTTGTTCAGGCTGAGGTTCGAGGCAAGCCCCAGGGCGATAAGGTTGTTGCTGCCGTCGTAATCATTCTGAACGGTATCGTTTCTCCAGAGGTAATAACAGTTCTTGTTCGTATCCTTGCTCAGGCGGCAGCTCACCACGTTTGCGGCTCCGGAGGCGACATTCTGCACGAATCCGGTCCCGTACAAGTTCCCGTAGAAAGTGATATCGTCGCAGGGTGTCGAAGCGGTTACGCTGATATATTTTCTGAATGCGGGGCAGTTGGCGCAGGTCGTTTTGTTGTCTTCGGTGGCCGCCCTGGATACGACTCCCGCTCCCCATCGGTCGAAATATCTCGCCAGCAGCTCTATGGAGGGTGTTTTCGTGTCGATGTTGTCCGATATGCTCTTCACATCTTTGAATACCTTGAGAGAGCCGGAATATGCCCCCACCACCGCGGCAAGGATGATGATGCCGATTGCCACGGACATGAGGATCTCTACCAGAGAGAAGCCTTTACTGTTGAGAGTTGCTAAAAAGACAGGCTTTTGTGGGGGGAAACCCCTCCTTTCTTCCGTTCCTCCCCTCTTTGACAAAGAGGGGCGAGGGGAGATTTTCTTTTTGTAAAAGGCTCTTCGTGCCATGATCGTACCTCGTCAGTTGAAATTGCAGATCTGGGTGGTTAATGAAACGGTCTTGCCCTGTGGAGACGCGGTGGCGACTGCTGTCACCGTGGTGCACGCGCCGGTAGCGGGTGCGCAATATCCCGACACCCCGGTAACGGAGACCGTGGAGCTTCCACAGGTGGTGTTCGGGTTTGCATCGATTCCCGCCTGGCATTTGTACAGAGCGGTGGAAGCGGCGTCCACCAGGCAGTTGAGCACCGTTCTGTCCACCGTGCTCGATGAAAACTTCCCGATAGTAGTCACCAGTCCGACAAGGGCGATACTCAGAATCGCCACCGCGATCAATGCCTCGATTACACTGAATCCGCCTCTCAGCTTGAGCATGAAGAACACCCTCCCGCTCCGCTGTCCGTCCTGACCGATGACCTGCTGATGCATACCCGTGCATACCTGCCGTTGTACGAAAAGCACGTGTATCCGCTTTGGATGGCCAGGCCCCGGGGGTCAAAAGAAGCGCCGGTGCCGGCGACCGTGATATAGCTTTCCGCCACTGTCATGTTGCTTGCCCCCTGCAGCGGGCTGCCCGAGCAGATTCCCGCGCTGCGGCTGGTGCCGATATCCCGGATCGAAAGCTGCCTGGCGGCGGTATCAACACACACACCGACATTGGAGGTCAACTCCAGTGCCTTGATTTTCCCCAGCTTGACGAGATACTCCATATTCGCGGCATAGCTGTCGAACTTGTACTGTTTTATGAATTTGGAGATGCTGGATACCGCCACCGCCGAAATGACAGCGACAATAACCACCACGATGATCAATTCAAGCAGCGAGAACCCTTCTTGTCCCTTCTTATTCATAAACCGTTTCATAAACCATGCACCTCACTGAGCAGGAATGCAAGTAGTATACCTTACGCTCCATTTTTTTATTGTGCTTGTTTTTCAATGTCTTCGGTTCTTCCGGCGGCAGTGGTACTATGTAGGAGAGTTCACAGGCATGGGTAATCCTCTCCATAGACTGCGCACTGCAGGGGCGAGGGGAGAGCCCTCTTCCGTTGCGAGCGAATTCGTGGCGGAGCCGCTCCTTCTTCAGCGAAGCCATGGGACATCGTCGCGCCTGCTTGCCTCATTCTGGTATAATACCTGCGTTATGGAAAAGCCGCCGCACTTCCTGCACGATCTTTTGTGCGATACAAACCGTCTCAATCAGGAGTTGAAAATGCAATTATTGACCCCCGATTTTACCCCTGAGATATTTCCCGGGATTACGCTGGTGTCGCCCTATGAAGACATTACTGCATACGGGGTGCGACTTTTATCCGCCATCCTGCGCAAGGAGGGATTTTCCACGAGAATTGTCTTTGCCCCCTACATTCTGCGTGACAATACGGAAGAAGCCCTGGATGCCCTTGCAGAGGGGATACAGAAGGTCTGCCGGCGCTCCTCCCTGCTGGGCTTCTCCTTCTTTACCTGCCATTTCCCGCTTGTTGCCCGGTTGAGCAAAAAGATGAGAGAGAGGGTGAACATTCCCATCATCTGGGGGGGGAAACATATCACTCCCCTGCCCCATGACGCGGTGGGATACGCGGACCTCGTCAGCATCGGGGAGTCCGAGATATCGCTGACAAACCTCCTCCGGGCCATCTGCAAGGATGAGGACTACCGCTCCCTCGACGGGATATGGACGGTGGGGGACGGGGACCCCGCGCAGAAGGCACTCCCCCCGGTTGTGGAGCGTCTCGACCTGCTTCCCTATCCCGACTACTCCCAGCAGGGCCACTTCCTGTGGGACGGAAGCCGGATGCTGACCATGGATGACAAGACCCTGCAGGCGCACACCTGGAAGTCGCCGAACGGCAGGATCGTCTACAGCACCATGGCGTCGAGGGGCTGTCTGTACAGCTGCACCTACTGCTCCACCTTCAAGGATCTCTACAAGGGCCAGAAATACCTCAGGATGCGCGGCTTCAGGTGTGTGGTGGACGAGCTCAACAAGATGAAGGAGCGTTTTCCCTTTATCGGCGAAGTGCACCTTTCGGACGACAACTTCTTCGCCATGAAGGAAGAGACGATCGAGAGTTTTGCGCGGCTCTACAAGAGGCACGTGGGTTTGCCCCTGCGATGTCTCGGACACCCCCAGGATGTGACGCGGAAGAAGCTCGAGGTCATGATCGATGCGGGGATGGAGGAATTCCAGATAGGGATCCAGACAGGGAGCAGGAATACCCAGAAGCTGTACCGGCGCGGGCCTTCGGCCGACAAGGTGCTGGAGACAGTGGAGCTCCTCAACTCCTTCAGGGACAGGCTGAAGCCCTTCTACGACTTCATCATCGACAATCCCTACGAGAGCAAGGAGGATGTCCTCGAGACACTGCGGATGATCAACCGGTTCCCCTATCCCTACCACCTCAATGTGTTCTCCCTTATCTTCCTCCCCGGGACGGAACTGCACCGGAAAGCGGTGGCGGACGGAATGATCTTCGATATGACCCGTATTTTCGAGTTCAGGAGGGAGAGCTACCTGAACATCATTTTCCACATTTTCAACCTGGGGCTCCCCCGGTGGGTCAACGGGCTCCTCATCTCGAAACCCGTGGTGGCGCTGCTTGACAACAGGCCGGTGGTCTTTGTCATCTATTCGCTGAAGAAGATCGTGAAGAAGATGCTGAAGGCCTGACCGGCGGCGGCGTACGGCTGCCGTATAACAAAGAAATGGACTCGATTCTGCTGATCAAGACGCATGCCCTGGGCGATGTCCTGCTTACCACCCCTGCCATCAGGGCGCTCCGCAGGAGCTTCCCGGAGGCGAAGATCTGCTACCTCACTTCCCGGTGGGCATCGGGCGCCCTGGAGGGCAACCCGCACCTCGACGACCTCTTCATCGTGGAGGACGATGCCCTCTTCGGCGGCAGGTATTACCGGCTCGCCCCGCTTCTCTTCCGCCTGAGAAAGCGCCGGTTCGGGCTCATCATCGCTTTCAGCGCGTCGCGGTTCATCCATCTCCTGGCATGGCTCATCGGCGCCCCGGTCCGCGCCGGCTTCGAGCCGGGCGCTCTCCTGACCCACGGCGTCGCGTCACGGGTCCTCCAGCACTACTACGCTCCCGTGGCCTACACCATGCTCCTCCACGCCCTCTCGATCCCCGACGACGGGTTCCTCCTCGATTTCCGCACCAGGGAGCCGCTCCTCCCTCCGGAGCTCCGGAGGTTCCTGGAGAAGTACCGGGGCAGGACGATCGGCCTTTTCTGCGGGGGGGGGAAGAACCCGCGGGACACTGTTTCCGCAAAGCAGTGGGGAAAGGAGAATTTTCTCGACCTCGCGGGGAGGCTTCGGGAGCAGGGGTACGGGTTCCTCCTCTTCGGTTCGCTGCACGATGCCGTGCTCAACAGGGGGATGGCGGAGAGGCTGGGAGAGAGCGCCTTCGACGGCAGCGGACGGTTTACCTTTGCAGAGGCGGGCCATCTCATGAAGCAGTGCCGGCTCTTCGTGACCAACGATTCCGCCCCCTTTCACCTGGCGTATGCGGTGGGCGTGCCCACGGTCTGCATCTTCGGCCCGAGCAGCGCTGCGCTCCTGGCGCCGGAGCTCCCTTTCTGTTCCGCCGTGCAGAGCAGGGCGGAGTGCAGCCCGTGCTACGGAAACGCCCTGTTTCACGGGTGCGGCAGGCCTGTCTGCATGGAGACAATCACGGTGGACATGGTATATAATGAGTGCTCCAAATTCCTTGCCGCCGCATAGCGTGTGCGGTGCAGGGATGCGCGGAGACAGGATGCCCCCTTTCCGGTGCAGCCGGGAACAAGGAGAAAAATACAATGTGCTGTGCGCAGCCAGGAAAGAAGATACATGAAAATAGCTTTTCTTAATCCGCCGTTTCTGAAGAATTTTTCCCGTCCGCAGAGGAGCCCGGCAGTGACCAAGAGCGGCACCCTCTACTATCCCCTGTGGCTCTCTTATGCTGCGGCCCTCGCGGACAAGAAGGGGCATTCCATCGATCTCATCGATGCCCCCGCGGACGGGTTCGACCTCGGGCATGTTCTGCAGAGGCTCCGGGAGTTCGGCCCCGGGCTTGTCGTGGTGGAGACCAGTACGCCGAGCATCTATAACGATGTGGATGTCTGCGGGAAGATCAAGGAGGTCCTGCCCGGGAGCTTTATCCTCCTCGTGGGGACCCATGTGTCCGCACTGCCGAAGGAATCCCTCCTGATCGGTGACGTGGTGGACGCCGTTGCCACGGGTGAATACGACTACACAGTCCTTGAGATTGCGGAAGCAGTCGAAAAGAGAAGAGAGCTGCAGGATATCGGGGGTATCTGTTACCGGGCTCCCGAGGGAGCGGTATGCACGGAGCGCCGGCCCCTCATCGAGGACCTCGATGCGATTCCCTTCGTCAGCGGGATCTACAAGAGGTTCCTTCATACAGAGAATTATTTCAACCCCAACGCCCTCTTCCCCATGGTGACCATCACCACCAGCAGGGGATGCCCGTACCAATGCATCTTCTGCGTCTATCCCCAGACCATGATGGGGCACCGGCTGCGGCTGCGGAGCGTGCAGAACGTGGTGGACGAAATCGAGTATATCGTCGAGTCCTTTCCCGGTGTGCAGTCCATTTTCTTCGAAGACGATACCTTCACCGCCCTGAAGAGCCGGTGTATCGAAATATCCAACGAGATCCTGAGAAGGGGTATCAGGATAGCATGGACCGCCAATGCGCGGGCCGACCTGGATTACGAGACCATGCGGGTCATGAAGGCCTCGGGGTGCCGCTGCATGTGCGTCGGCTTCGAGAGCGGGAGCCAGACGCTGCTCAATACCATCAAAAAGAAGATGGACACCGAAAAGATGCTGCGCTTCATGGAGGATGCCAGGAGGGCGGGCATCCTTGTCCACGGCTGCTTCATGGTGGGCCACCCCGGGGAGACGCAGGAGACCATGCAGCAGACCCTCGACCTCGCGAAGAGGCTCAACCCCGACACGGCGCAGTTCTATCCCATCATGATCTATCCGGGCACCGAGGCCTACGCCTGGTACAAGGAGAGGGGCCTGATCGCCACCGGCGACTTCTCGAAATGGCTCACCCCCAGCGGGCTGCACAACACCGTGATCAGGACGGAAAGGCTCTCTGCCGCGGACCTGGTGCATTTCTGCGACCATGCCCGGCGGGAGTTCTACCTGCGGCCGCGGTACCTGCTCTACAAGGCGAAACAGACGCTGCTGAACCCCCGGGAGATGAGGAGAAACCTCAA
>JADLDZ010000013.1 GCA_020846375.1 Nitrospirales bacterium
AGGATATTGATCCCCTACGAGCACCGGCAGGATGCCGGCATCGGCAGCGATGTGGTGATCGTCGGACAGCTGGAGAAGATCGAGATATGGGACAGGGCCGCGTGGGATGCGGTCACCGACCCCGGTAAGATCGATGTGAAGGCGTATGCATCGGCGCTTGCAGGCTATGGACTCTAGGGTGCGGCCTGCAATGGACATCTCTGGTCTCCGTTCCACGGGCTCTTTCGTTCCGCGAGGGTCGGTATCATATGAGTCCTGAACCGTTCCATGTTCCGGTCCTCGTGCACGAGGTCGTAGAGATGCTGGCGATCAGGAAAGAGGGAACATACGTGGACGCCACTGTCGGACTGGGTGGGCATGCGGAGGCGGTCCTTGCGCGGCTCGGCCCCAATGGCAGGCTTGCCGGCATCGACAGGGACGGGGACGCTCTCGGGCATGCGCGTCAGCGGCTCGGCGATGAAAGGGTCCTGCTGGCGCAGGGCGGTTTCTCCGGGATGGAAGAGCTGCTTGCATCGCTGGGGATACGGGAGATCGACGGATGTCTGTTCGATCTCGGCGTTTCCATGATGCAGCTCAGGGAAAGGGAGCGCGGTTTCAGTTTTCTTTCGGAAGAGAGGCTGGATATGAGGATGGACAGGAGACAGGAACTGACCGCATGGGAAGTCGTCAACCGGTACCCGGAGAAGGAGATCGAAAGGGTCCTGAGGGAATACGGCGAAGAGTCCCGTGCCCGCAGGATAGCCCGGGCCCTGGTACAGCGCCGCAGGGAGGGGACCATTACCACCTGCGCTGACCTGGCGGGCGTGGTGGCGGCAGTGTACGGCGGAAGAGGGAAGACCCACCCGGCCACCAGGGCGTTTCAGGCCTTCAGAATCGAGGTGAACAGGGAGCTGGATGAGCTGAGGGCGGGCCTCTCCTCAGCCCTGGGAATGATGAGGACGGGAGGAAGGCTCTGCGTCATCTCCTATCATTCGCTGGAGGACAGGATCGTGAAGAATTTTATCCGGGACAAGGCCAGGGAGGGAGCGGCGAAGGTACTGACCAGGAAGCCCGTCACGCCGGGCCTCGAGGAGACGCGGAGGAACCCTGCATCACGGAGTGCAAAACTGAGGGGGGCTGAAAAAGTATGAGGTACAGGAAAGAAAGCTTCTTGATCCGCCTCCTGCGGTGGCTGTCCGTTGCAGCGCTGCTCTTTTCGTTTTTTGCCATCGTGTGGCTTCGCTCAAGTGTCGTATCCGTCGAGTACTCCCTGAGCAGGCTCGAAAAGAAGGAAGCGGATCTGGCGAAGGAGAAGAAGACGCTTGTCGCAGAAAGGGCGAATCTCCTCTACGTGGGGAGATTGGAGGCGGTGGCTGCCAACGGTTCCGGTCTCGTCTTTCCCGACAGGGCGAAAGTCGTGTATGTGAAGAGGGCAATGAAACAGGAGCCCTACAAGGTGGCGCTGATGGTGAAAGGGGAAGCGGGGCAGGACCGCCGATGAGGAGGGGGCTGCGGTAGCATGAGAAAGCGTTTCGCCCTTCTGGCACTCCTCATCGTCGCAGGGTTCCTGGTGGTGATCGTCCGGCTTGCCGATATCATGCTGGTGAACCATACCCGGTTTCTCGTAAAGGCGGTGGGACAGCAGACGAAGAAGGAGTTTATTCCCGTCAAGCGCGGCATCATCGTGGACAGGAAGGGAAGGGAACTCGCTATCAATCTCGAAACGGAGTCCCTCTATTGCGACCCTGCCGAAGTGGTTTCCCCCGAAAGGGTTGCCTCTACCCTCTCCCGTGCGATGAACAACAGGAACCCCGATCGCATCCGCGCAAAGCTGACGGCAGGGAACCGCTTCAACTGGATCGAGAGGAAACTGGAGAGCGGGCAGGCGCAGCGCATACGGGAGCTGAAGCTGAAGGGCATCGGTTTTGTCCCGGACATGAAACGGTTCTATCCCAAGGGGACGCTCGCCTCGCACCTCATCGGCTATGTGGGGATCGACAATAACGGCCTCGAGGGGATCGAGCGGAAATACGACGGGTATCTCTCCGCGCGCGGAGAAAAGGTGTCGGTGCAGAGGGATGCGAAGGGGAATGTTCTCTCCGAGGGAACGGTCAGGGAGATCAGGGGGAACAATATCGTCCTCACCATCGACGAGGGGCTGCAATATATTGTGGAAAAGAACCTCGACGCTGCCATGGAGCAATGGAAGGCGGCTTCCGCCACCGCCATCATGATGGACCCGTATTCCGGCGAGCTGCTGGCCCTGGCCAGCAGGCCCCACTTCGATCTCAACAACCCCGCGGGCGTGACCGCGGCACAGAGGAGGAACCGGTCCATCACGGATTGCTATGAGCCGGGCTCAACCTTTAAAATAGTAGTCGGCATGGCGGCCCTCGAAGAAGGCTTGGTGAGCCCCGATACGAAGTTCGACTGCAGCGCGGGATCCATAGAGGTCGGGGGCAGGAAGATCAGGGATGCCCACCGGCACGGTGTCCTCAGCTTCAAAGAAGTTATCCAGAAATCCTCCAATGTCGGCTCCATAAAGCTCGGCCTCGCTTTGGGCAGGGATAAAGTCTACCAGTACGTAAAAAAATTCGGCTTCGGTGAAAAAACCGGCATCGATCTTACCGGGGAGGTATCGGGATGGATCCGTCCGCCCGCCCGCTGGTCCGGGATGTCCATCGGCGCCATCTCCATCGGGCAGGAGGTGGCGGTAACGCCCCTGCAGGTGCTGAGGGCCTATGCGATGGTGGC
>JADLDZ010000014.1 GCA_020846375.1 Nitrospirales bacterium
CAGATCAGGAAGACCTACGCGATCATTCAGAGCGAAAGCGGCATCGTCTACCGCCTCATCGAAAAGCCCGAGCGGGCGGTGAACGACATCATGGGAACGGGGAACTGCATTTTCAGGAACGGGATCCTCTCCTATATCCCCAGAGTCCCCCTGCACCACATCCGCAACGAGAAGGAGCTGCCGGACCTGATCCAGTGCGCCATCGACGACGGCCGCAGGGTGCAGTCCTTCTTCATTTCCGAGTATTATATCAACGTGAACACGAAGACGGAGCTCGAAAGCATGGAGCGCTCCTGGCCCGAAATTCCTGCACCCCGGCGGGTCTTCCGGACATGAAAATCCTCCATGTCACCAACTATTTCAGGGGCACCCACCGGCATGTGGGGGGCGCGGAGCAGGCGTGCTATCGCACCGCCCGGATGCTGGCCGAAGGCGGTCACGAGGTGGCGGTGGCGACGAAACACTTCGATGCCGGGAGCGCGACCGAAACACCGCCCTTTCCCGTACACCCCCTTCCCGTGGTGGAGGACCATGTGCCGTCCGGCTTTTCCCCGTACGTGGAAGCGATGAAATGGTATGCCTTTCAGTATGATCCCCTGGCGCGTTCGGCCTTCAGGAGACTCCTGCGGAAAGAGAGGCCCGATGTGGTCCACTTCCATAACTTCCAGTTCCTCACTTTCTCCCTCATCAGGGAGACATTCCGGCGGCGCATTCCCCTCTGCCTGTCCGTCTACGATTACTGGATATTCTGCCCGAAGGCCATGCTCCTCCGTCCGGACAACTCCTTCTGCACGGAGGCCCACGGCCCCCACTGCCTCCCGTGCCTCCCCAAAAGCCACTTCTCCGTGCAGAAGCGCCTCCTCAGCATCAGGCGGATGATCTTCGACGACTGCCTCGCCCGGGTTGACCGGTTCGTGGTCCTCTCCGGCCACTCCGCCACTGTGCTGAAAGGGTACGGCATCAGCGAAGAGAAGATACGGGTGGTACCCCTTACCCTTCCCCTCGAATATGCGGACAGCGGAGCGGACGCCCCTGCCCCGGACATCGCACGGAACAGCATCCTCTTTGCGGGCTGGCTCAACGACCGGAAGGGAGTCCATATCGCCATCGACGCGATGCAGTATGTGCGGAAGGCCGTTCCCGACGCAGTGCTCTATGTGATCGGGGGGCGGGCGAAGTTTTCCGAAGAGTACGAGAGGAAGTTCCACTCCCTTATCGAAAAGCACGGGCTGAAAGACCGCATCGTCTTTCTCGGGCATCAGCCCCCGCAGGTGGTGCAGCAGTACCTCCGGAGGACCGGGGTCCTGGTGATCCCCGAGCAGTACGAGAACATGTCTCCCCTGATCATGGTGGAGGCGATGCTCCTCGGGAAGCCGGTGGTGGCGAGCAGGCTCGGGGGCATCCCGGAGTTCATCACGGAGGGGAAGACGGGGCTCCTTGCCGATGCGTATTCGCCGGAGGAGTTCGGCAGGAAGGTGGTCCGCCTGCGGAAAGACCGCGCCCTGGCCGCCTCGGTGGGGAGCGCGGCGCGGAAGTTCATCCAGGAGAAATGCGATTCCGTCAGGGTTGCGCACGAAACGCTGCAGCTCTACGAGGAGATGAGGAAAGGAAGGAATGGAAACGACTGACGCGCGGCAGGAAGGCCGCCTGCAGGAGGACTACTTCGTCACCGCCGGAAGGGTCTCCCCCGCCGGCGAGCCGGCGCCGCCGTGGAGGGCCAATCTCCAGTTCGGCGACATCAATACGGACTGGTCCGAGATCGATACGTCACGGGTCCCGGAGCGGGAGAAGAAGAACCTCCTCCAGGTGGCTGAGGAGATCGGGAAGCACCGGTGGTGGATGTCCCTGCTTCCGGGGGGGATCTATACGACCACGAAGATGTTCGGGGGAAGGTACCTTCTCCGGAGTGCCTGGAACATGTTCATCGCCTATTCCAGGACCTCCTTCTCCCTCTACCGGAAATACGGGACCGCCGCCCTGAGGAAGTTCATGGGCACGAAGCTCTTTGTACCGGTGGGAGAAGGGGCCGGGGCCGCCGCATATTTCCTTGCGGGACCGCTCATCCGGCGCTTTCCCGCCCTTGCCCCCCTGCCCCGCTGGGTGGAGATCGAAATCACCACCATCTGTAACAAGAAGTGCACGCACTGTGAGCACACGCATTGGGGGATCACCCAGGAGCAGCGCCACCTCACCCTGGAAGAGTACCGGCACATCATCGACCAGTTCAACCTCACCTGGGTGCACACCACGGGAGAGGGGAGCTCCTTCCTGAATCCCGACTTCTTCGGGATCATGGAGGAAAACCGGAAACGGAACATCCCCCACTACTTCGTGGATCACTTCGACGACCTCACCGAGAGGGACATGGACGAGATCCTGAAGAGGGATGTTGCGGGGATCTATATTTCGATCGACGGAGCGTCACCGGAGACCTACAACCCGGTGCGGATCGGCTGCGACTTCGACCGGGTGGTGCGGAACATACGGAAATTCATCGAAAAGAAGAGGGCGAAGGGCCTCGACCTCCCCGAGCTGAACTTCCGCATGGTGGTGACCAACGACAATGTCCACGAGATGCCCCGGTTCGTGGACCTGGTGAAGAGCTTCGGGGGTGCGAAGGCCATCGGGCGGGGGGCGCGGCTGGATTTCGTGGGAGTACTCAACTTCGACGAGAACGAGCAGAACTTCGTGAACACCGTTCCCTATGCTGTGTACCGCGAAACGATCGAAAAAGCGCGGACCTGCGACTTCAATGTCATCCTGAGCCACATCGAGCCCACCCAGAATCCGCCCTCCTCCCAGTGCATCTGCTGGCTGGAGCCCTATATCCTCATGGGCGGCGACGTGATCC
>JADLDZ010000015.1 GCA_020846375.1 Nitrospirales bacterium
AAAGTTTTCCCCGAATTCCATGTGCTCGACATCGTTATTGAAAACGGCGCGTGCAGGGGGGCAATTGCGGTCCATGTGCGGACCGGCGACCTGCACGTTTTCAACGCAAAGGCGACCCTGGTCGCCTCGGGAGGATACGGCAGGGTATTCAGGACCACTTCCAATGCCCTCGCAAGCACCGGGGACTGCCTGAGCATCCTCTTCAGGAAAGGGCTGCCCCTCGAAGACATGGAGTTCTTCCAGTTCCACCCCACCGGCCTGAAGGGCCTCGGCATCCTTATCACCGAAGGGGCGCGCGGCGAAGGGGGGATCCTGCTTAACGCGCAGGGGGAGCGCTTCATGGAGCGCTACGCCCCCACCATCAAGGACCTCGCGCCCCGCGACATGGTCTCACGGGCCATCATGACGGAGATACGGGAGGGGAGAGGGATCGACGGGGAGGATTATGTGCTCCTCGACCTCACCCGCGTGGACAGGAGAATCATCGACGAAAGGCTGCCGGAGATTTCCACCTTCTGCAGGATCTATCTGGGCATCGATCCTTCGGAAAAGCCCATTCCCGTTCTGCCCACTGCTCATTACGCCATGGGCGGTATTCCCAGCGATGTGGACGGCAGGGTCCTCGGAGACGAAAAAGGCGCGGTGGTCCGGGGGCTCTATGCAGCGGGCGAATGCGCCTGCGTCTCGGTGCATGGGGCGAACAGACTGGGCTGCAATTCCCTCCTCGATACCGTGGTCTTCGGGAGGAGGGCCGGAGCCGCGATGGGCCGGTACATAAAGGAAGCCGGGAGTGCGGAAATCCCGAAGAGCGCTCCGGACCGGGTGCGGGGGGAGATCGAGTCCCTCCTGAACAACCCGGGGGACGAGCAGGCAGGGACGGTGCGGGATGCGCTCCAGGAATTGATGATGGACAGATGCTCGGTATTCAGGAACGAGCGGGACCTCTCCCTGCTCACCCGGGAACTGCAGGAGTGCAGGGAGAGGGCGGAGCGGGTGCGGATCAGGGACAGGGGCAGGGTTTTCAATACGGAACTCCTGGAGGCGGTAGAGCTCAGGCATCTCATTGCCCTGGGCGAAGCGATTGCGGG
The DNA here is from genome assembly GCA_020846375.1 of Nitrospirales bacterium. Classification (GTDB taxonomy): domain Bacteria; phylum Nitrospirota; class Thermodesulfovibrionia; order Thermodesulfovibrionales; family Dissulfurispiraceae; genus Nitrobium. Next base: position 1,089 of record JADLDZ010000015.1, read on the forward strand.
GTCGGCCCTCCAGAGGAGGGAGAGCCGCGGCGGCCACTCCCGCGAGGACTACCCGAAGAGGGACGATGAGAACTGGCTCAAGCATACCTTTGCCTTCGGGACGGGAAAGGGCATCGAGTTCCGGTTCAAGCCGGTCACCATCACCCGGTTTCAGCCGGTGGAGAGGAAGTACTGACATGGAAAATTATGTATATCGAATAAGAAGGTTCGACCCGGAAAAGGACGCGGAACCGCGGTGGGAGGATTTCTGTATTGCGATGCGACCCACCGAGAGGGTTCTCGACGGCCTGATCCGGATCAAGGACACCCTGGACGGCAGTCTCACCTTCCGCCGCTCCTGTCTCCACGGCATCTGCGGCTCCTGTGCCATGAAAATAAACGGCAGGAATGCCCTCGCGTGTCAGACCCTTATCAAGGACGTGCCGCTGCTCACCCCGTCTTCCCCCTCCTGCGGACACCGGGGAGCCGCCGAGAAGGCGGCGGCGGCCGTGAGCAAGGGGGTCATCGTCGTGGAGCCCCTTCCCGCCCTGCCGGTCATCAAGGACCTTGTGGTGGATATGGACCCCTTTTTCGGGAAGAACCGGCTGGTCCTTCCGTACCTGATCAACAACGAGCCCCCGCCGGAGCGGGAGAGGCTCCAGAGCCCGGAGGATCAGCACAAGATCCTCCAGTCCATCACCTGCATCATGTGCGGGTGTTGCACCTCCTCCTGCCCCAGCTATTGGGCCGACAAGGAATACCTCGGTCCCGCCGCACTCGTCAAGGCATACCGCTTCATCGGCGATACGAGGGACCGGGCCACCGAAGAGAGGCTGGAGAAGGTGGCGCAGATTCAGGGCGTGTGGCGGTGCCACTCCATTTACAACTGCGTGGAGGCCTGTCCAAAGGAAATCGATATAACGGACCATATCTCGAAGCTGAAGCGCCTGGCGGTAAAAAAGAGGTGGAAGAGGTCATGAGCCGGTGAAGAAAAAAGTGACAAGGAAAGGGTGATGCGATACAAACTGCGGACAGGCTCTCTCGCATGGCTGATCCACCGGGTGACCGGGGTGGCCCTGACACTCTATATCTTTCTCCATCTGTATGTACTGAGCCATCTCAAGGATCCGGAGGAATACAAAGCGCTCATGGGAATGATGCGGAACCCCCTGGTACGGCTCAGCGAGGTGGGGCTGCTCGCCCTTGTAATAGCCCACGCGTTCAACGGGGTGAGGGTGACCCTGCTCGAGCTGGGGCTTTCCACCCGGCTCCAGAAACCCCTCTTCTGGACGGCGGCGGTGGTGGGTGCCGCCATCTGCCTTGCGGGGGCATGGGTCCTCCTGGGAGGTGGCCATTGAAAGGCGTGGCGGGCTGGCTTTTCCAGAGGGTGACCGGCGTGCTGCTGGTGGCGGGGCTGCTGCTCCACTTCCTCGTCATGCACTTCAGCGGCCCCGAAAAGATAGCGCACACGGTGGTGCTCGAAAGGATCTCGAACCCCTGGTGGAAGACCTTCGATGTGCTGTTCCTCTCGTCGGTGATCTACCATGGGTTCAACGGGATGTGGGGGCTCGCTGAAGAGTATATCCGCCCGGAAGGCCTGCGCAGGGCGGCGAAGGCATCCCTCCTCGTCATGGCGGCCGTGCTGTATGCCGTGGGTATCTATATCGTCACGCTCCGATGAAGAGCGGGGCTATCCTCCCATCGGGCTTCCTTACGTTACAATCTTCGGTCAGGGCAAACCGGATTTTGTTATAATATCCTGAAAAAATACAGAAGAGAGGTTACGCACATAGAAAGCAAAACGAAGGCAATAGCGGTAGCAGAAGCGTCTCTCGAAAAAAAGGCGTATGTCCCCCTGGTCCTTGAACTGAAAGGCCTCACCGTCATCGCAGACTACTTCGTCATCTGCTCGGGCGCCAGCACCACGCAGGTGCGGGCGATTGCCGACTTCATCGAGGAGAGCCTGAAGAGCCTGGGAATCAGACCCACGCGTATCGAAGGCGCGGAGAATGCGCACTGGATACTCATGGATTATGGAGATGTCATCGTCCATATTTTTGAGGAGCAAACAAGGGCATATTACGAACTGGAGAAGTTCTGGCTGGACGCCCCGAGAATCCCCCTCGAAAAGGAAAGGTGAGGAGCGGGAACGAACATCCCCAGCCCTCACCCGCATGACGATGCTCTTTCGCATATTCTGGGTGGGCAGGACAAAGGACGGGTATCTGAAAGAGGGGATCGACCGGTACCGCACGCTGTTGGGATACCTGGCCTCCGTCTCCGTGATCGAGATCAAGGAGGAGAAGGGGAAGGACAGGGAGGCCTCCTCGTCTGCCGAGGGCCGGAGGATACTGAAGCAGGCGCAGTCCTATGTCCTGCTCGATGAGAGGGGAAAGGAGCTCACCTCCCGGGAATTCGCCCGTTTCCTGGAGGAAAGGGGCAAAGTGGATTTCGTGATCGGAGGGGCGTACGGAGTGTCCGGAGAGGTCAGGGAGAGGGCCGATGCGGTGATCGCCCTTTCCAGGATGACCTTTACGCACGAGATGGTGCGGGTCATTTTTCTCGAACAGCTCTACCGGGCCATGACTATTCTGAAAGGAAGGGAGTATCACCACTGATGGGAAAATTATCAATATTGGTGTTTCTGCTTTTCCTCGCCGTTCTCGGCTTCTTCTCCATGGAAAACCAGGAGATGATAACGGTTAAGATCCCTTTCGGGAGCCTCTACACCGTCCCCAAGGTCATCCTGATACTCCTGTCGACCATCTCAGGAGCCCTTGTGGTCCTCATGATCTCTTTCATACGGGATACGAAACGGATCATCGACAATCTCCAGTCTCAGAAGAGGCAGAAGAAGGAGGCGAAGATCGACGCCTACTATTCGAGGGGCCTCAATGCCCTGCTGGGCAACAAGCAGGAGGATGCGAAAGAGGCGCTTACCGAGGTCCTGAAGGAGGAGCCCGAGCATGTGGATGCCCTCCTCCGGCTGGGGGACATCGCCCTGGACAAGGCTGAATATGCCGCCGCCCTCGAGTATTACAAGAAAGCGAAGGATATCGGTCCCACGAATCTCCGGGCACTCCTCTCCATGGCAAAGGTAATGGAGCGAATGATGCGTGACGGAGACGCACTCCGCTACCTGGATGACATCCTCGAGATCGATGCGGAGAACCTTACCGCCCTGCAACGGAAGCGGGTGCTCCTCGAGAAAAAGGAGAAATGGGACGAACTCCTCTCCCTGCAGAAGTCCATTGTCAAGCTGGTGAGCAACGATAAGGACAAGATGCAGGAGGATGCGCTCCTTCTGGGATACAAGTACGAGTATGCGAGGATAAGCCTTGAAGGCGGCCACCTGGAGAAAGCGGAGAAGGCCTTCCGGACGCTGCTGAAGATGGACTGCACCTTTCTCCCGGCGTACCTCGGCATTACCGAGGTGATGATCTCCAACGGGGAGACGGAAGAGACCATCAACTTCCTGGAGAAGAGCTACGAGCAGTTGAATTCCGTGATCCTCCTCGCCCGCCTTGAAGACCTGCTCATCAGCGTGGGAGAGCCGGGGAGGCTTATCCGTTTTTACCGGAATGCCATTGCACGCACCCCTGAGGACAACCGTTTGAAATTCCTCCTCGGAAAGCTCTACTACCGGCTGGAGATGGTGGATGACGCCATCGACACCCTGAGCTCCATCGATACCGGCTCCTTTTCCCCCCATGAGTTCTACAGCCTGCGGGGCGAGCTCTACATGAAGAGGGACCAGGTTTCCAAGGCACTAGAGGAATTCAGGAAGGCGTGCAGCATCCGGCAGGCAGCCCTGCTGCCCTACTGCTGCTCCCAGTGTGGCTACCGGTCTGCCGACTGGTCGGGGAGATGCTCCGAGTGCAGCGAATGGAATACTTTCCGACTTGACCTGTACGGGACCTGCAAGGCGTAGTGGGAGGAAGCGATGAAAGCGGCGGGAAACGGGAGCGAAAAGAAGAAGGCGGAAGGCGGCGCTTCCGTTCAGAGCACCGGCCAGAGCGTCCGTCTGACCTCCGGTGAAGCCTTTCTGAAAAAGAGGACCGGCAAGGCGAAGAAGGTGGTCCTGGATACCAGCCTCTTCGTGAATCCTGATGTGCGGGCAAACCTGGGCGAAACGCCCACCGCGGCACTGGAGACTTTTCTCACCTTCGCGGCCCGGATCCATATCCTCGAATTCTACATGCCCCCTTCCATTTTCGAGGAGCTCCTCCATTTCGTGGAACGGGACAGGATACCGGGTGACCTCCTGGTGAACCTCTACCAGAAACCCCCGAAGAAGCATGAGCTCAGCTGCCCCGCGTTCCTGCTCTACGAGCTCATAGAAGACATGCGGGAAAGGGTGAACAAAGGGCTGCGCCTCGCAGAAAAGGCCGTCAGGGGAGCGGAGAGCAGGAAGGCGGAAGAGATGATCCCGGATCTGAGGAAGAAATACCGGGAGGCCCTGCGGGAGGGCATCATCGACAGCAAAGAGGATGTGGACCTCCTGCTTCTGGCCATGGAGCTCGATGCCCTGCTGATCACCGCCGACCAGGGGCTGGTCAAATGGGCGGAAAAGCTGGGCATCAAATGGCTGTTCCCCGAAAAATTCAGGGATTACCTGCTGGGCGCCATCAGGAGATCGGAGCTCCTTTCGGAGCGGAAAGAAAAGTGACCCTTTCTACCTCCTGAGCCGTTCTTCGATCTTCCTGCTGATGGCCCGTGCGAACTCCTCGTTGCCGCTGCCAACCCTGATGTGCACCTCCGTAGCATCTTCCGGGGCCTTTCTCAGGACCAGGTGTACCGGCGTCCTGTCGGGCAGTGTCGCGTCGATGATACCCCCCGTGGAGTCCTTCTGCGCGTTTCCGATGTTCATGTTGAAATCCTTCAGCGCCTCGCGGGAGGCGTCGAAGGTCTTGAATACGGTATCCGCATAGGTGGCCCGGAGTTCGCCGTAGGCATAGACGGCGGAGGCGGCCCCATAGGGCGGTGATGTCTTCGCTACGACGCATCCCTGGACCGCGAGGATGACGGTAAAGAAAAGCGGTATGAACCGGAAGAGCATTCTCATAAACGGCACCTCCCCTTTCTTTTCACCGGAGACCCGGAGAGCCTACCGCACCAGAACCCGGTGCCCGGTGAGGTTCAGAATCAGGACGATAAGAAGGATGATGACGAGGATGGCGATGACGACGCCGAGCCCATCCCCCCCGGCCTTGATCTGGTCGAGATTGAGGGCGAGCTCATGGATCTGCTGATCGCTGAGCCGGCTCAGGCGGGACTGGATCTCCTCCTGAGTATAGCCCAGCTTCTCAAGCCTGTCCCGCACCATCTTCGTCTCAAGGACGCTCCGGACCTTCTGCATATCGGAGGCCCTGTCCGCCTGGGCGAGGGCGATCTCCCCGGAAGGGGCAAAGCCTGCCTCACTCCTCGGCGCAATGCCGATGACAAACATGGCCGCAACGAGATACCACGCCACATACCTCTTGAGAGCTTCCATTTTTTCCTCCTTTTCGGGGACTGTCGTTCCGTGAACCAGAGAAGTTACGCAGCAGCATGATGAGGAAATGCGAAGCGCGCGCCCTGTGCCACTGTTCCGGCACCCGGCTTGACCCGTACTTACGATATACTTAACACTTATCACAGAATCGGAAGCTTGTCAAACAGGAGGCGTGAGGTGTGAGGCAATCACACCCACATCATACCTCTTTTTTGACGGTAAGTGGTAATAATGCTATCCTCTAAAAAAGAGTCTCCTGAGGGCTTGATATTTTAAACAGGTAACCTTTTGGGAAAAGATATTAGAGGAGTGACTGAGCATGAACGCACCACGCTACTATTATCCCGTACCGGAGTTGAATGAAACTGCGGAAATCGTTTCCGACGTCTGTATATATGGTGCCACATCCATCGGCATTGTCGCCGCCGTCCAATTGGCCCGTTCCGGCAAACAGGTGGCAGTGGTCGAATTCGGCACGCACATCGGCGGTATGAGCACCTCGGGGCTGGGCGCAACCGATATTGGAAGTAAACATGTGATCGGCGGATTGGTACGCCGATTCTACAGGGAAATAGGCAGGCACTACGGGATGGAGGAGCGTTGGCGTTTAGAGCCCCATATCGCTTCACGGATTTTTGAGGAATGGATCCGGCACTATAAAATCCCGGTGTACACCGAGCACCGCCTGAAGAGTGTGGAAAAAGCCGACCGGCGCATCACTGCCCTCCGCATGGAAAACGGGGCCGTTTTCAGGGCTGCGATTTTTATCGATGCCGGTTACGAAGGAGACTTGATGGCACGCTCCGGGATAAGCTACATAATAGGGCGTGAGGGAAACGACGCCTACGGTGAACATTTCAACGGGATCCATTACGGTGGGCCTCATCACAATTTCAGCCGATGGGTCGATCCGTACAGAAAAGATGGCGACCCTTCCAGCGGACTCCTCCCCGGCATAAGCGATCTGCCGCCGGGCAGGCAGGGTGACGGTGACGGCCTGACGCAGGCATATAATTTCCGGCTCTGCCTTACCCATGACCCTGACAATAAAGTCGACTTTCCCAAGCCCGCCGAGTACGATCCCTTGCGCTACGAGCTGCTCAGAAGATATATCGCTGCCGGCATTTTTGACATATTCAATCTTGTCGTTCCCTTGCCGCATGAGAAATTCGATCACAATAACTGGGGGGGATTCAATACGGATAACATCGGGGCAAATTACGGATGGCCCGACGGCGATTATGAACTCCGCGAGCGCATTTACCGCGATCATGTAAATTACCAGCAAGGGCTTTTCTGGTTCCTGGCAAACGATTCGGGAGTGCCCGACCTGGTAAGAAGGATCACGTCGAGCTGGGGGCTTGCCGCGGACGAATTTTCTGAGCATGGAAACTGGCCGCCCCAGCTTTACATCAGAGAGGCACGGCGGATGATATCGGATTACGTGGTTACCGAGCACGATGCGTTTTGCCGCTGCTCCGTTGACGATCCCGTGGGCATGGCTTCATACAATATTGATTCACACAACTGCAAACGAACCGTTATTGCAGGAAGAGCGGTAAACGAGGGGAATGTCGAGGTAACGCCGCTTGCTCCTTTCCCTATCTCCTATCGCGCACTTCGGCCCCGGCGGGAGGAGTGTACCAACCTGCTTGTTCCCGTGTGCATTTCGGCTTCACACACTGCCTACGGCTCTATCCGTATGGAGCCCGTGCTTATGATCCTCGGTCAATCCGCGGCTCTCGCCGCAGCGGTCGCACTTGATGAAAATAACGGCGTTGTGCAGGACGTCTCGTACAGCAGCCTCGAAAAAAAGTTGCGACAGGAAAGGCAGGTTCTTGAAGAACCGAAGGTGTCACCTGAGGAGCTGGAAATAAAAGGGAAGCATTACGTCGACGAGCCTGTTCCCTTCCCTTCCAGCTCGACCCGCTCGGTCGGAAAGGAGCGGGTATAAAAATAAGGAGGGAAGACAATGAATGCATCGGTACCCTTTAAAATAGGCATTTACGGCTCATATGGCGGAATGAACCTGGGCGATGAGGCAATCCTCCAAACCACCATAAGCGGGATAAGAGATAACATAGACGCGGAGATTACGGTGTTTACCCACAATCCTGACGACACCTCCCGCAGACACGGAGTTGAGCGCACCGTAGCGGTAAGAAAACTGGGACGCAAGGAGATCATGCCGGAAGTTGAGCGCCTCGACCTGCTCCTTATCGGCGGCGGCGGAATACTGTATGATGCTGCCGCGCGGATGTACTTGAGAGAGGCGTTCATTGCCCACGATAAGGGAATACCATACATGATCTACGGGGTCGGTGCCGGTCCGCTCCGTGATCCCGCAGTCCAGGAACAGGTGCAAAAGGGTCTGGATGCGGCTTCGGTAGTGACGGTTCGAGATCGTCCGTCATTCCGAACCCTTGAAGATGTCGGCGTGAAGCGGGAAATAGTTGTCACTGCCGACCCGGCCTTATTGCTCACATCGGAACCGCTCGCCGCCGACGTACTGCTTCGGGAGGGAATAGCTCCCCAAAGAAAACTTGTCGGCATGTCGATGCGTGAGCCGGGGGTAGCCGCCCCGGATATACGGGAGGAGCACTATCATCAGCTCTTTGCGGACACGGCGGACTACTTGATCGACCGATACGCGTGTGACGTGGTATTCGTTCCCATGGAGCAGAAACACGATCTCCATCAAGCGCATTCGGTAATTGCGCGTA
>JADLDZ010000016.1 GCA_020846375.1 Nitrospirales bacterium
CTCCCAATCCTCTCCTTTGCGTCCTTCGTGGAGTTATAGACGTAGGAGCCCGCCGAAAGTACTCCCGAGTAAACTCGCACAAAAGTTAGTTGTCCGACATACGGATCGGTCATAATCTTGAAGGCCAGGGCTGCAAAAGGCTCGCTGTCCGAAGCCTTCCTCTCGACTTCCTCCCCATCCGAGGACCTCTTCCCCTTGATAGGGGGCACATCCAGCGGAGAGGGGAGAAACTCCACAATGGCATCCAGCAGCAGCTGCACCCCCTTATTTTTAAAAGCGGAACCGCACACCACCGGAGTAATCTCCAAGGTGACGGTGCCTTTCCTTATTGCCTTCCTTATCTCTTCCGCCGAGATCTCTTCGCCGGAGAGGTACTTCTCCATAAGTCCCTCATCAACATCTGCAAGAGACTCAAGCATCTTTTCCCTGTATTCCTTCGCTTTATCCAAAAGCTCCGCAGGGATTTCACCCTCCACATACTTGGCACCGAGGGTTTCGTCATCAAAGAAGAAGCCCCTCATGGTGATAAGGTCGATAGATCCCCGCAGCTTATCTTCACTGCCGATAGGAATCTGCACAGGGACGGGACGGGCACCCAGCTTTTCGACCATACTGTCCACCGACATGAAGAAATCGGCACCGACCCTGTCCATCTTGTTCATGAAGGCAATTCTCGGGACATTGTACTTGCTGGCCTGCCTCCATACCGTTTCGGACTGGGGCTCTACGCCTGCGACCGAATCAAAAACGGCAACCGCACCATCAAGGACCCTGAGCGAGCGCTCCACCTCGATAGTAAAATCCACGTGGCCCGGAGTATCAATAATATTGATGACATGGTCCTTCCAGGAACACGTAGTGGCAGCGGAGGTGATGGTGATCCCCCTCTCCTGCTCCTGGACCATCCAGTCCATAACAGCGGTACCCTCATGCACCTCGCCTATCTTATAGGTGACACCTGTATAAAAAAGTATCCGCTCCGTCGTTGTCGTCTTGCCGGCATCGATGTGAGCCATGATACCAATATTCCTGACTCTGTCTAATGGAACTCTCGACATCAGATTCTAAATCTCCTTACCATCTATAGTGAGCAAACGCCCTGTTCGCCTCAGCCATTCTGTGCGTATCTTCCTTCTTCTTCACCGAGCTTCCGGCATTATTGAATGCGTCGAGAAGCTCAGCAGCAACCCTCTCCCTCATGGTCTTTTCCTTGCGGAGCCGCGCATAGCTGGTAATCCATCTGAGGGCAAGAGCAATCTTCCTCTGTGGCCTGACTTCCATGGGAACCTGGTAGGTGGCGCCCCCCACCCTCCTCGGCTTTACCTCAAGGAGAGGCTTCACATTCTCGACTGCCGTCTTGAAGACCTTCAACGCATCGGACCCGGTCTTCTCCTTGAGAATATCGAAAGCGCCGTAGCAGATCGCCTCCGCTGTCGACTTCTTGCCATCCTTCAGCAGGACACTGATGAACCTGCTCACCAGCTTGCTGTTGTACTTGGGATCAGCCAAAACATCTCTCTTTTCCGCTACTCTTCTTCTTGCCATGTATCCTGCTCCAGTATCGTAGTTATTGTAGAGGCCCTCTACTTCGGCCTCTTGGCACCGTACTTGGATCTCCCCTGCTTCCTGTCGGCCACGCCCGCGCAATCCAGCGTACCCCTGAGGATGTGATAGCGCACACCGGGAAGGTCCTTCACCCTGCCGCCCCTGATCAGAACAATCGAGTGCTCCTGGAGGTTATGCCCCACTCCCGGGATGTACGCCGTAACCTCCATGGCGTTGGTAAGCCTCACCCTTGCCACCTTCCTCAGTGCGGAGTTCGGCTTTTTGGGCGTGGTGGTATACACCCTCACGCAGACACCCCTCTTTTGCGGACATCCCTTAAGGGCCGGGCTTTTTGTTTTCCTCTCGACCTTCTTACGCCCATTCCTGACTAATTGTGCAATCGTAGGCACCTTTCCTCCATGTGCTTGAAGCTTGATTTTATTTAAAAAGCGAAATACCCGGATTTGCCGGAAAACCTGTAAAGCTTACCAGAGAAAATTCTTTTTGTCAAGCATTTAAGAGCTTCTTGTCTTTTTTCAGCCTGCCAAACAAGAAGCTATAATATAACATATTAAATTATACGAAATAAAGAGCCAATTTGATATAATTTTAAAAAAAGAGAATAAAGCAGGGAATTGCCGAGAGGAGGGAGCTTTATGCGGCATATTTTCTTTATAATCAAGGTAATATAACGGGGCTCCGGTGACGTTACGCACCGGTGAAGCGGTGCAAGCAGCCCTCGATGCACACCCCAGGCTAGCCATCCCATGCACTACGGCTCCATTGTGGGAACAAAGAACGGCGCGGAGCGCTTTGCAAAAGGGTTGGCGGGAAAAATAGAAGTAGTCATTTTGCAGGAGGAGCAGCTCTCGAGTGATGTCCGGAAAAACGAGCAATGAGCAGATCATCGGACTCCTGAAGGGGAAGTCCGGTTTCATATCGGGAGAAGAAATGGCCGCCGCGCTCGGCATCTCCCGCGCCGCCCTGTGGAAGAGAATCTCACTTCTCCGGAAGAGCGGCTATGCTATTGAAGCCTCCTGTTCACGGGGATACCGGCTTCTCACCTCGCCCGATCTCTCTGTCGAGGAAATACGGAATGCCTTTTCCCCTCTCCAGGGGAGTATTGGAAGAGAAGTTATCCTCCTGGACCGTATTGATTCCACCAACACCTATGCCATGGAGCTGGCCTCCCGCGGAGCCCCGGAGGGCACCGTTCTCCTTGCAAACGAGCAGACAGGAGGCAGGGGGCGGCGTGGGAGAATATGGGTATCACCCTATGGGAAAAACCTCTACATGAGCGTGGTAGTGAGACCCGATATTTCCCCCCGCGATGCGACGGTTCTCACCTTCCTTGCCGCGGCGGCCGGCGCCACAGCTATCAGAGCACTCACTTCCCTGCCCGTTTCCATAAAATGGCCGAACGATCTCCTGGTTGCAGGAAAAAAATTGTCGGGGATTCTTACCGAGATGAAGGCGGATATGGACCGGATATTCCATGCGGTCATCGGCATCGGGGTCAATATCAATATGGAAAGGGAGTCCCTTCCCGAGGAAATCAGATCCGTTGCCACCTCGGTCCTGGCGGAGACGGGAAAGATCCGCCGGCGCACCCCCTTTGCCGTCGAGATTCTGAGAGAGATGGAAAAGCGATACCGTATCCTGCGGGAGAAAGGGAAATATCCCCTTTTGGAGGAATGGCTTTCCCTTACCACCACTATAGGAAGACACGTAGAGGTAACAACAGGAGAAGGAAAAATAACAGGTTTTGCCGAAGGAATAGACGAGGAAGGGATGCTGCTGCTCCGGCTCCCCGACGGCTCCCTGCGGAAGATAGGATCGGGAGATATAGCTTATGGAGCCTGACGCGTAGCTCCTGTTGCCGGCATCATCCGGCAAACCTTGCAAAGTAAGAATGCTGCTCGCCATCGACATAGGAAATACCACAATCGGACTCGGGCTCTTTCCGGAGCCGGGAAAGGGGATAGAGCTGTTTGTCAGAAAGATCCCGTCACACCCCGCCCGCTCCGCGGACGATTACAAGAGGGAGATCACCGCTCTCCTCCGGCAGGGAGGGAGATCCTCCTCTCTGCCCTTACGTGACCAGGACGCTGCCATCCTTTCTTCGGTGGTCCCTCCCCTCAACAGGCCTATGCTCAGGGCAGTCCGGGAGCTATTGGGAGCCCCTCCCCTCATCGTCAGCCACACTCTGCACGGCGGCCTTCACTTTAAAGTAAAGCACCCTGACCGGGTCGGAGCCGACCGGATTGCCGTTGCAGTAGCCGGAGCTCATCGATACAGAAAACCGGTAGCGGTGGTCGATCTCGGGACCGCAACCACCATTACGGTGGTGGGATCTCGCTTGAGCTTTCTCGGAGGTTCCATCATGCCGGGGATGCAGCTCATGCAGCAGGCGCTCTCTACCCGAACCGCGCAACTCCCGTCTGTCGTCCCCGGCAAGCCGCAGGCGGCGGTGGGAAAGGATACACGCTCCGCCATCGCCTCGGGCATCCTGTACGGAACAGCGGGCGCCGTGGAGAATCTTCTCAAAAACATGGAGAAAGAGCTTGCTTTTAAGGTACAATTAGTCCTGACAGGAGGCTATGCACCGCTCCTGTCCTCTTTTCTCAGGAGGAAGCATGAAGTAGTCCCCCACCTCCTCTTTGAGGGGTTGAGGCTCATCTATCTGAAAACAACAGGTGCGGAGACAGGAGAATAGGGGATACAATCACATCCCGCTTGCCTCCCTGCCCCCCTCACCCGCTGGTGTCCGGTCTGTCGGTGTCCGGAAGGAGCAGCAATGCACGAATTGAGAAGAGACCCTGTCCTCGGCAAATGGATAGCTGTATTGAAAGACTCGATGCCCCCCGAATATTATCTTGAAGAGGGCTCACGGAGGAGCTTCCGGGAAAAGTTCGGCACCAGTTGCATCTTCTGCGCAGGCAGGGAAGGAGAGACACCCCCGGAGATCTATGCACACAGGGAACGCGGATTACCCCCAAACTCCCCTCAGTGGGACGCACGGGTAATCCCCGGGCTGAAGCCCCTCTTTCAGGTAGAGGGGAACCTCGGCAGGCAGGCTGTGGGCATGTACGATAAGATGAATAGTGTCGGCGCACACGAGCTCATCATCGAGTCTCCCCACCATGACGTCCCTCCTGAGGACAGGGGGCTCTCTCCCATGTCCGGTGTCATTGCCGCGTACAAGAACCGCATCTCCGAACTGGAGAAAGATCCTCGTTTCCGTTACCTTCTGCTCTATAAGGAGTGCGGCAGGGCGAAGGATATGTTCCACCACCCCCACTCCCAACTGGTCGCCACTCCGGTCATCCCCCGGGGCATCAAGGGAGAATTGGAAGGAGCAAAGGAATATTTCTTCTATAAGGAACGGTGTGTCTTCTGCGACATCATCGACGAGGAAGTGCGCTCAGGAGAAAGGATCGTGATGGAGACCACCCATTTTCTCGCCTGCACTCCCTATGCATCGAAACTGCCCTTTGAATTTTGGATACTTCCCAAGCGGCACCACTGCGCCTTCCAGGACATCGACGAGACTGAACAGGAGGATTTTGCCCTTATCCTCATGACGACGCTGAAAAAAATGAGATGGCTTCTGCGGGATCCGGCCTACAGCTGCATACTGCATACCGCCCCCAACAGGATGCCCAGGAATGAGCACTGGCATACGCTGGAAGAAGATTTCCACTGGCACATGGAAATAATGCCGCAGCTCTTCCTGAAAAGCGGCTTTGAATGGAGCTCGGAATTGTACATCACCGCCACCTCCCCCGAGGATGCAGCGGATTACCTCAGGGGGGCCTCGCCCCTCTAGAATTCTCCCGGCACGCAGAGGAGCTCAAGGAGGTCTTTTATCAATGACTATCAAGAAAATTCTCTTCCCCACCGATTTTTCCGAAGGCGCGCTGGGTGCGCTGCCCTACGCCGTCGATATGGCGAAAAGTTGCGGTGCAGAATTGCACCTGCTTCATGTGATCTATGATATCGCGAATGCTTCCGGCCTGTATGTGCCCCATGTGTCCATAGATGAAATGTACAAAGAGCTGGAAGCGGGCGCAAGAAAGGAGCTGGAAAAGTTCGGGCTGGAGGAGCGGAGAGGCCTGGGAAAAGTGGAATACGACATACTCCGCGGAGTGCCCTACGAGGAGATCCTGAAATATGCCGGAGACAAGGGGATAGACCTCATTGTGCTCGGCACTCACGGCAGAAAGGGGCTGGACAGGTTCCTTTTTGGAAGCACCGCCGAGAAGGTTGTCCGGTATGCCCGGTGTCCCGTCCTGACGGTGAGGGGCGAACAGCGGGAATAAGGCGTGCGCCTTTTTCTTTCCGGTATAGTGTTCTTATGGCAAAAA
>JADLDZ010000017.1 GCA_020846375.1 Nitrospirales bacterium
GAACCGACTGCTGGTGGAGAGCTTTGAGAAGATGCTCCAGACGCTGGAGTCGGGGGTGATGCCGGACGCGGATGAGACTGACCGTGCGGCCGGGAGCACCGAGAGAGAAATGGACGACATCCTGAAGAGGAGGGAAGTGCAGCACGCGTAGAGGAGTGCCGGCGGCACAGCCGCTTCCGGGCCGCCGAATTTACCGAATGATACGGCCCCTAGGGTAGTATCTCAACGAGCGTACCATTCGGCACCAACTTCTCGATTTCCTCTATTTCCTGGTCGGTAACGGCAATACATCCTTTTGTCCAATCGACGTTTGTATGGAGCTCACCAGCCCAGGAGAAACCATTCTTGATGCCGTGGATCATGATGTCTCCACCCGGCGGGACACCGAGTTCTTTTGCCCTCTTTTTGTCTTTTTCGTTTGGATAGGAGATATGAAGAGACAGGTGATACCCGCTGTTCCGGTTTCTTGCATCGATCAGGTAGGTTCCCTCCGGAGTCTTATTGTCCCCCTGCCTTTCTTTTGGGCCATTCGGATTCCCCCCCAGGGCAATTTTGTAGGTCTTCAGCACCTTGCCCTTTGCAAGCAAGGTCAATCGCCTCGCTTTCTTTTCAATCATAATTTTGTCTGCCGGCCCTCTCTGGAGTGCAAGAATCTCTTTCTGCAGTGAAACAATCTCATTTTCTTTGCTCTTACCCTCCTGATCGAGTGCTTCAATCTTTTTCTGCAGTTTGATGGTTTTGTTTTCCCTGCTGGCCACTTCTTCCCGGAGAGCCTCGATCTGCTTTTGCTGCTCAGCAATCGTCATATCCTTGAAAGAGGTAGTACTGATAGTAAAGAGCATCATCTCACTATCCTTCCTGTACCTGCTCTCCGGGTACTCCTTTATGACTTTCCGGAAACATTCCAGAGACTTCTGATAATCTTTCCGCTCATTTCCGGAATACGCATGAATGATACCCATCTCGAAAAGGGCCCTGTCTGCCTCCGTGGGGTATTTTTTCGTAATCTCCTCATATTTGCTCAGAGAGGCCTCGTAGCTTCCCTGGGTAAAAAGATCATTCGCTTCCATGAAGGTTGACCTGGCCTGGTGGCTGCAGCCGTAGAACAGAACTGGTGTTAGTATGATGCAGACAAAGAAGAAGTAAGGATGCATCCTGCTTTGCTTGTTCCCCATATCCGCCGTTGTGTTAACACTCCCGTTGTAGTGAATCAGGTTAGAGCGTGTCTTACGTGAAAGCATACGGGAGACGGGGCGTGATGAATTACACCCCGCCTTCCGCACATTGATTTACTTCTTCATTGACCGCTGGAAAACATCATCAGCCTTCTGGGCCTTTTGATTTGCGAGCTGCGCAGCTTCCTCCGCACTCCTCGCTTTTTCCTCTGCAATCCTTTCCCTTTCCTCCGCCTTCTTGACGGCATCTTCGGCCCGGTTTGCCGCAGCCTCCGCCTTCAGAGTGGCCGCATCAGCAGCCGTCTTGGCAGCCTGCGCATCCTGCGCGGCCTGATCAGCTTTCGAACGCGTCATCATTTCGTCCGACTGAACTTTCGCGAGGTCGCCTTTTGTCGCACACCCCACCACCGAAAGAGTAAAGACAAACATTATGGTGATCATTACAAGACTCTTCTTCATTTTCTGCTCACCTCCTTTCTCGTAACGACTTCTTTAACAGGCTTCATCAATGTGCCCTCTATTCCCAAATCGATTCTTAACCGTTTGATTGCATCCCTGGCCTCTCCGGCAGCATGGTAAGGACCCGCGATGACACGGTAGCCTGCGCCCTTTGCTACCACCCGTGCCGGGATTTGCGGACCCTGGTGGTTGATGATGGCGGCAAGCCTCACCGCGTCAATTTCGTCGGGTACGTCAGCAACCAGAACAGACCAGTCATCCGCTTTCAGTTCCGGTATTTCCGGTTTGCCCTTCAATTCGATCGGGTGCTGTACCTCTACGGCTTCGATTTTTTCCGCACTTCCTTTCCTGATTTCGAATACAGGAACAGGAATACCCCGGGCGTCCGCCAATACTTTCTTGACTTTGCTCCAGTCGAGGGTGCGCCCCGTCTCCTTTTCAATATTTCTCAATTTTCTGTATGCCTTGTCGAACTCAACGGTATTCAGATTTTCCGGAACCGCATGAACTTCCATATAGACTATTTCATGGCGCTGACCTATGAGATACGGCTGGTTGACGATGTGGACGGATGTTTTCACCGGAGTGTTCTCATAGAACCTTTCCACGTCTTCGGGGTAGAGCCGTATGCAGCCATTGGTTGCCCTGAGACCGATGCTGGCCGGTTTATTGGTGCCGTGGATCAGATACGTCGGCTTGCTTAAATAGAGTGCATATTCACCCAGGGGATTATCAGGTCCCGGCAAGACTGCAGCCGGCAGAGGATCTCCTTTTTCCTGATGGTCCTTTGCAATTGAAGCAGGCACATGCCAGGTCGGCCGGGTCGCTTTCCGCTCCACATACATCCGCCCTGTAGGCGAGGGTCGCTCTTCCGTACCGATACCGATCGGGTAAGTCAAGACCGCCAGCGCATCAGCATTCCTTTTGAATTGAAAAAGCCTCATTGCAGCCAGGTTGATCACAATGCCTTCTCTGGGAGCGTCCGGCAGGATAAAACTCAGAGGAAGCATGATGCGTTCCCCGGCTTCAGGCACCCAGATATCCACACCCGGATTCGCTGCACTGACGGCATTGATGCCCAGACTGAAATGCCTCGCGACATCCGGCAGCGTATCGCCCTTCTCAAGCCTCATGGTTGCCAACCGGCCAATGACATCCTCTCCGTTTGCGACTGAAAACTCATTTCGTTCGATATTTTCTTCCCTATGAGTTTGAATGGGCCGATCTTCCACATAAACTCTTTTCGTTGTGGCACATCCATAGAGAGAGAGGAGAACGATAAACGGCATCAGAAGACGAAGCCCGTCGGATACGAGCGATCGGTCAGTGTGTCGCACTTGGGTCACGTAAGGTCCTTTCTTCTCACGAATATCGATCAGTCCTGCTGCCATCAAGTTAGGAGCACTCTTTTCAGTGCTCTCCTCTGTTCAAAGTGAATTTTTGTGGCCGGGCTTTCTGCTCTTCATGCTGAATGAATGCAAAGTTCATGCCGTCTCATGCGCGCTATTTCTCAGGAACTTAGCTCGGGGAGTGAAGGTAAAAACATACAAATCGCTGAAAAATAGTGTAGGAAAAACCAGTCATGTGCATATCGTGCCGCAGAGGTGCTCCCGCATCGAATAATCTGTCCTGCGCTGCCATCTTTCCAGTCATCTCACTGAGCCGGTTCACCTTCGTGCTGCGCATCGGGAGTGCAGCACCTGCCGGGTGACCGACTGCGACGAACGGAGGCTGTATGGGGCTCCGGGAGGATAATTTTTCTATTGACTTTTACGGGAGAGGTTCGTATACAATTAAGGTACATTGGGTGCCGAAAGGCTTAATAGGGAATCCCGCGCAGGTAGTAGGGTGTGTATGTAAACCCTGGCACCGATTCGGGAGCGGTCCCGCCGCTGTGACCGGGGACAAAAGCCGACTGAGCCACTGGGGAGAAAATCCTGGGAAGGCCGGCGAGTAGGAGGATCCGGAAGCCAGAAGACCTGCCTGAAACAGTTCATCGCTGACGGCGTGCAGCCCATGGCAAAACAAGAAAGAGCTGCCATGAGCCGCTAGCCATGAGCCGGGACCCTTCTCGCGGAAAGAAGGAACGAGGATGAAGTGAATCAGGGTGCAATCCTCAAGGCATTTTGCCTTGGGGATTTTTTATTTTTAAAGGAGGAAGAGATGACACAGTTGGAAAGGGCAGCAAAAGGAGAGATTACCGCCGAGATCAGGAAGGTAGCCGAGAGTGAGGGGATCGATCCCGAAATCATACGGGATCATGTGGGCAAGGGGAAGATCGTCATCCCCGCGAACAAGACGAGGACGAAGACGATTACCGGCATCGGGAAGGGGCTGCGGACGAAGGTCAATGCCTCCATCGGCTCGTCCACCGATATCGCCGATATCAAGATGGAGGTCGAGAAGGCCATCGTTGCGGAGAAGTACGGCGCGGACACGCTCATGGACCTGAGCGTCGGGGGCGACATCCATGGCATCAGGAAGGCGGTCCTGGAGGCGATCGGCCTCCCCGTGGGCACGGTGCCCCTCTATGAGGCCTTTGCCCTCGCCATCGAGAAGTACGGAGCCGCTGTCAACATGCCCGCCGAGCTGCTCTTCGAGATCACCGAAAAGCAGTGCGCCGAGGGAGTGGGCTTCATGGCGATCCACTGCGGTATCAACAGGAAAACCGTGGAGATGCTCCGGAAACAGCACTACCGCTACGGAGGACTCGTTTCGAAGGGCGGCTCCTACATGGTCGCCTGGATGGAGCACAACAACAAGGAAAACCCCCTGTACGAGCACTATGACAGGGTTGTCGAAATCATGAAGAAATACGACGCCGTCCTGAGCCTCGGGAACGGGTTCCGGGCGGGAGCCATCCACGACGCCACCGACCGGGTCCAGATCCAGGAGCTGTTGATCAACTGCGAGCTCGCGGAAGTGGGCAGGGAAATGGGCTGCCAGACCATGGTGGAGGGCCCCGGGCATGTTCCCATCAACGAGATCGAGGCGAACATCATCATGGAGAAGAAGATGAGCGGCGAGTCCCCGTTCTATATGCTCGGCCCCATCACCACGGATGTCGCCCCCGGCTATGACCATATCACCGCGGCTATCGGCGCCTCCCTCTCCTCAGCCTACGGCGCGGACTTCATCTGTTATGTGACCCCGTCGGAGCACCTGGGGCTGCCCTTCCCCGAAGACGTCAGGGAGGGTGTCATCGCCTCGAAGATCGCGGCCCATATCGGCGACATGATCAAGCACAAGAACACCCAGCAGGACAAACTGATGTCCAAGGCCAGGAGGGACATGCAGTGGAAGCAGCAGTTCGAGCTTTGCATCGACCCCGAAAGGGCGAGGGAGATCAAGGAGAAGAGGGGCAACGGCAGCGACCACTCCTGCACCATGTGCGGCAAGTTCTGCGCCAATGATATCCTGAAGGACATGTTCAAGAAGGACATGGTTGGGTCCGACAAGGAATAATGCCGGAGAAGAGAGGAAAGATCGTCTTTGTGATCGGGGGGGCAAAGAGCGGCAAGAGCGGCTTTGCCCTCCGGAGCGCTTCTGCCTGCGGGGGGAGCATGGCGTATCTCGCCACCGCCCAGGCCTTTGACCGCGAGATGGAGGAGCGCATTGCGCGGCACAAGGAGGAGAGGGCGGAGGAGTGGGCGGTCCACGAGGAGCCGGTGCGGGTCGCCACGCTGCTGGAGGAGATCCATACCGTGTACGATGTGCTCCTCCTCGACTGCCTCACCCTCTGGGTCTCGAACCTCCTGCTCGGCGACAGGGACATCGAGGCGGAGACCGGAGCCTTCCTGAAAGCGGTCTCCGCCTGCAGCGCCTCGCTGTTCATCGTTTCCAACGAGGTGGGGTGGGGCATCGTCCCCGACAACGCCCTGTCGCGGAAGTTCAGGGACGCCGCAGGCTCGCTGAACCAGAAAGTTGCGGCAGCGGCAGATGAGGTGTACCTGGTCACCGCAGGGATCCCGCTCAGAATAAAATAGCCCGGATTCTCGGGCAGGAGACATACATGGAGTTGCTGAAAAGAACAGTGGAAAGCATAAAAGAGGTCAATGGGGAATTCCACACCGTTGCGCAGAAGCGCCTCGACAACCTCACCAAGCCCCCCGGAAGCCTCGGCAGACTCGAGGAGTTCGCACGGAAGCTCGTTGCCATAACGGAAAACAAGAGTCCTATGCTGGACAAGAAGGTCGTCTTCACCTTCGCCGGAGACCACGGCATCACCGAGGAGGGGGTGTCCGCCTATCCCCGTGAAGTGACGCAGCAGATGGTGCTGAACTTTCTCAGGGGCGGCGCAGGGATCAATGTGCTGGCCCGGCATGCAGGGGCCGAAGTGATCGTAGTGGACATCGGAGTCGATCACGACTTCGGGGAGCTCGGCGGCCTGGTGGTCATGAAGGCTGTTCGGGGGACGAAGAACTTCGCCAAGGGCCCCGCCATGTCACGGGAAGAGGCGGTCCGCTGCATCGAGGTGGGGATCACTCTGGCCGACGGGTACGCGAAAAAAGGCTATAAGATTTTCGGCACCGGGGAGATGGGCATCGGGAACACCACGCCCTCCAGCGCCATCGCCGCGGTCCTCACCGGCACGTCCGTGGCCGAGGTTACCGGCAAAGGCACCGGCATCTCCGACGCGTCGCTTACGAATAAGATAAAGGTGATCGAAGAGGGGATACGACTGAACAGGCCCGACCCGTCCGACGCCCTCGATGTTCTGATGAAGGTAGGGGGGGCCGAGATAGGGGGCATTGCGGGGCTGATCCTGGGCGCCGCCGCACGGAGGCTGCCCGTGGTCATCGACGGGTTCATCTCCACGGCAGGAGCGCTCATCGCCTACTGTATCGAGCCCCGGGTGAAGGACTACCTGTTCGCCGCCCACCGGTCGGTGGAAGTGGGGCACCAGGTCATGCTCGACAGAATGGGTCTGCAGCCCATCCTCGACCTCGACATGCGCCTCGGGGAGGGGACCGGCGCGGCCCTCGCCCTTCTGCTGATCGAGGCCGGGCTGAAAATCTACCGCGAAATGGCGACCTTCGGCGAAGCCGGGGTATCGGACGAGATCATCAATTAGATGAAGCAGATGCTTCTTGCCATACAGTTTCTCACCATTATTCCGGTCCGGGTGAAGGGCACTCTGACCGAGAGGGAGCTGGCGGGCGCCACCTCCTTCTTCCCCTTCGCAGGGGCTCTTCAGGGCCTCCTGATCGTGCTCACCGCCCTGGCAACAATAAAGCTCTTCTCGATAGAGGTGGCCTGCGGCTTCGTCATCCTCGCCCTCCTCCTCTCCAACGGAGGGTTCGATATGGACGGCCTGATGGACAGCTTCGACGCGCTGGCCGTCAAGTCCACCGGGGACCCTGAGCGCGACAGGGAAAAGCGGCTTGCGGTGATGAAGGAAAGCACGGTGGGCGCCACGGGGGCGATGGCCCTGGGCATGGCGGTCCTGCTGAAATTCGTACTGCTTCTCCACCTCTTCCGCACCCTCTCCCTGCCCACCGTCCTCTGTCTGCTCTTCCTCCTTCCCGTCCTCTCGAAATGGGTGACGGTCCCTGCCATGTACCACGGTACATCGGCACGCCAGGAGGGTCTCGGAAAGGTCTTTGCGGAAAACACCCGGGTCAGAGATATCGTCGTTTCATCACTGTTTATGCTCCTGCTCTCTTTGATTATTCTGAAGGCGCATCTTTATACTGTATATAAGACGGGGAGCATCGCGCTTTTCTGCTTTCTCTTCCTCTTCGGCTATCTGCTCGCTCTCCTCACCGCATGGTTTACCCGCGCGAAGTTCGGAGGACTCACCGGGGACACCCTCGGTGCATTGAGTGAAATATCGGAAATTCTGTTTTTGACGGTCATGCCGCTATGGTTACCACGCTCTATCTGATACGCCACGGAGAGACGGAAGGGAGCGAGACGAAACGCTACAAGGGGAGCATCGATGTACCCCTGTCGGAGCGGGGCGTACAGCAGATACGGGAAGTCTCCGCCTTTCTCCTCGATCACCTGGAGAGCGCGCATGCCGCCCACTGCGAGAGCTATCTGCGGGATATCCATGCACCGGGCAGCGGGAACCCGGAGAGCCCCGCCGGGGCCCGTCCGGCGTTGTCGGCGGTCTACTGTTCCTCTCTCAGCAGGGCGGTGCGGAGCGCCGAAATCGTTGCGGAGCCCCACGGGCGGCAGCCTGTCGTCATCTCCGACCTGCGGGAAAGGAGCTTCGGTGTCTGGGAAGGCATGTCCTTCGCCGAGATACGGGAGAAGTATCCCGTCGAATTCGAAGCGTGGGCGGAGAACCCTGTCAGGCACAGCCCCCTCGATGGAGAGAGCACCCTTGAAGTAAGCGAAAGAGTGGTCAGGGTTTTCGGAGAGATCATCGAGAGGCACGCGGTGAAGGGGGACAGCGAAGATCAGGGAAGGCAGAGTATCGCCATCGTCGCCCACGGCGGGGTGAACAGGATCCTCCTCTGTCATGTCATGGGCGTTCCCCTCGAGAATGTCTTCAGGATAGAGCAGGACCACGCAGCGGTCAATATCGTAGAATTCTGGGAGAAATATCCCGTAGTGAAGCTGGTGAACGGAGGTCCCCTTGGCTAAAGCGCTCATGGTGCAGGGCACGGGATCGGGTGCGGGGAAGAGCCTCATCGCCGCGGCCCTGTGCAGGATTTTCAGAGAGAAA
>JADLDZ010000018.1 GCA_020846375.1 Nitrospirales bacterium
ATGGGAACTGCGCTGTCTTGTAAGGGAAAAACTCATCGAATTCATACAGACAAAATACCCCGATGCACTTCCGAAGACACGCGCCCGGCTGCAGACGTGAAATGATTGATGAACTCGCAAGAGACTACCATAAACCAGAAGACATCCTGGGCGAAGGGGGATTGCTGAAGCAGCTGACCCAAGCGGTGCTGGAGCGGTGTTTGCAGGGGAGCTGACGCATCTCTGGACTGGAAGAAGAGCGATCCTGGGGGCAGAAACAGCGGCAGCTATGTGAGGACCATTGAGCAGGCCGTCAATATGTCAGGAGCAGCACGGTTTTCCGCTCGACATCTTACTACTTGCCCCGGTGGCAGCTTCTGCGCTACATCAGACATTTCATGCAGAATTATCAATGCAGAACCAGCAATTGACTTTTGAAGAGCAAAAATAGATAATGGTACACAGTATTTTTTGATAGGTTGTCATCCACCGGAAGAGGGCGAAGCCCTTGACTCCGCTCATGGAAGGGATACAGCCGGAAAGGATACGGAAAGAGAAATGCTCTCCCGGGCTCTCAGCGCCTATGTCATCGGAATCGACGCACACCTGGTGGAAGTGGAGGTGGACATCTCCGCGAAGGGGCTCCCCCACTTCTCCATGGTGGGGCTCCCCGACGCCGCGGTCAGGGAGAGCCGGGACAGGATCAGGGCGGCGCTGAAGAACATCGGCTTCGCTTTCCCCCTCAAGCAGATCACGGTCAACCTGGCCCCCGCAGACCTCAGGAAGGAGGGCTCCTCCTTTGATCTGCCCATCGCCGTCGGCATCATCGCCGCGGAAGAGGTGCTCCCCCTCGCCTCGCTGGGCGAGTATCTCCTTGCCGGAGAGCTTTCCCTCGACGGCAGGATCAAGCCGGTGAAGGGCGCGCTTTCCATCGCCCTGGAAACGAGGAAGCTGGGGCTGAAGGGCCTTATCCTCCCCCGGGAGAACGGAGCAGAGGCAGCGGTGGTGAGCGGCATCGAAGTCTACGGAATGGAGAGCCTTCCCGAAGTGGTGGAGTTCCTGGGAGGGATCTCGAAGCGCGAGCCTGTCGCCCCTGACCTCGGGGCGGCGATGGAGGAGAGGTCCCTGTACGAGGAGGACTTCTCCGAGGTGAAGGGGCAGGAGCATGCGAAGAGGGCGCTGGAGGTCGCTGCCGCAGGCGCCCACAACCTGCTGATGATCGGCCCGCCCGGAGGCGGCAAGACCATGCTCTCCCGCCGACTGCCCTCCATCCTGCCGCCGCTCACCTTCGAGGAGGCACTGGAGACGACGAAGATCCACAGCGTTGCGGGGTTGCTCGAGAACGGGCAATCACTTCTGGCTCTTCGCCCTTTCCGTGCGCCGCACCATACCATCTCCGACGTAGCCCTGATCGGCGGAGGACAGGTGCCCCGGCCCGGGGAGGTCTCCCTGGCGCACCACGGCATTCTGTTCCTGGACGAACTGCCGGAATTCAAAAGGAGCGTCCTTGAGGTCCTGCGCCAGCCCCTGGAGAACGGGACCGTGACGGTTTCCCGGGCCGCGGCCACGGTCACCTATCCCGCACAATTCGTTCTGGTAGCTGCCTTGAACCCTTGTATTTGCGGCTATTTCGGGGACTCCCGCCACCAATGCACCTGCACCCCCCTCATGATCCAGCGCTACCGCTCCCGCGTTTCAGGCCCCCTCATGGACCGGATCGACATCCACATGGATGTGCCCGCCGTTCCCTACAAGGAGCTGTCCGGCTCCTGTTCCGGAGAAAAGTCGGAGGCGATACGGCAGCGGGTAACGGAGGCCCGGACGCTGCAGTTGCAGCGGTTCAAAGGGGAGAGGATCTTTGCCAACGGCCACATGAGGACCCGTCATATAAGAAAATACTGCACCCTCTCCGGTGATGCACACCGCCTGCTGGACACCGCCATGCAGAAGCTCGGCCTGAGCGCCCGCGCCTATTCGAGGGTCCTGAAGGTGGCGAGGACCATCGCCGATCTGGACCGCTCCGGGGACATCCACAGCCACCACATCGCGGAGGCGATCCAATACCGGACCCTCGATAGAGGGCAGGTCTAGGGTGTGCAGGCAGACTGTCTTCTACTCCCTGCCGGGGCACACCCACTTTCGGCGCTCGCTGACAAAGGGCGATGCCTTAGTGATATAATACGCGGTACCACCGGGACCGTTGTATGGAGATATCATTCAATGACATAAGCGTAGGGGGGGGGCGTCCGCCCCTCATCATCGCCGGACCGTGTGTGATCGAGAGCGAAGAGATCACCTTCCACACGGCAGGGAAGCTGAAGGAGATGTGCGCCGCGGCCGGATTGTCCTTTATTTTCAAAAGCTCTTACGACAAGGCGAACCGAACCTCCGTTTCCTCGTACCGTGGGCCGGGCATCGACAGAGGCCTCCGGATACTGAGCGATGTCAAAAACAGATTCGGCATTCCCATCCTGTCCGACGCCCATTCCGTGGAGGAAGTGAAGATCGCGGCCGAAGCGCTGGATGTGCTGCAGCTCCCCGCCTTCCTCTGCAGGCAGACGGACCTCATCCTCGCCGCTGCGAAGACCGGAAAACCGGTGAACATCAAAAAGGGGCAGTTCCTTGCTCCATGGGATATGAAGAATATTATCGAGAAGTTCACCTCCACCGGCAATCGCCGGCTCCTCCTCACCGAACGGGGCACCTCCTTCGGGTACAACAACCTCGTGGTGGACTTCAGGGGCCTGCCCCTCATGCGCTCTTACGGCTACCCGGTGGTCTTCGACGTCACCCACAGCCTGCAGCTGCCGGGGGGGCAGGGCAGCTCTTCGGGGGGACAGAGGGAGTTCGCCGAGGCTTTTGCACGGGCAGCGGTGGCAGTGGGCGTGGACGGGCTCTTCATGGAGGTGCATCCCGACCCCGACAACGCCCTGTGCGACGGGCCGAACATGATCCCCCTGGACAGGGTGCCCCGCTTGCTGAAAACCGTCC
>JADLDZ010000019.1 GCA_020846375.1 Nitrospirales bacterium
AAAAACATACGATCCTGTTCGCCAGTCCCCCTGCTTCAGGCATCTCCTCGCACGAAAAGAAAGATAGCCTCAACCCGCTGGAAAAGCACGGTGTTGCGGAGTGCCTTCTTTGTAGCGTCGATGCGACACTGTCCCGCATTTCCGGCAAAGCGGGAGAGGCGCATTCGAGGAGGAAATGGTAGGCGATGTAGGGATTGAACCTACGACCTCTTCCGTGTGAAGGGCGTAGTCCGTAAAGGTCGGCCTTTTTGCAAATTCCTGAAAAATTTAATTCAATTTATTAATCAAAGGCTTTTCTTTACCATTCTTCTTTGCCAATAGGTAGCAAAGAGTATTAAAAAGTACCGTTAGGAAGATTTTTTTGGTACTTTTTTGGTACTTCCTTTAAACCGGTTGATCCGTTCGGCCGCGACTTTTTCAGCATCCACGACGAAGAAATCCGTCTCGATAGCAGGCAGTATATCGAGCTGTGCTACAGGTGCCGTGTCAGTTGGGATCATGTGCAGGTATCTTTGGGTGGTGGCGATCTGGGAGTGCCCGAGAATGTTCATTACATATTTAATATCAAGGTCACCCCTTTGAGCCAATGCTTTCAGAAGATAGGTGGCGAAGGAATGCCGAAGACTCTTCAACGAGATTCCATCAGCCAGACCGATATCTTCCCGGAAGCGGGCGAAGGCGGTGGTCACGCTGTCTGGTCTACATAAGGGAATATTCTTTCCACCGAAGAAGTAGCGGCCGCAATTGGCACCATTCTTTCGGAGGACGCTTTGGTGGACCATCTGCAAGAAAGGGTGGGCATCCACCTTCCTGCTCGATTTGATGCCCCCTTCGTTCTGGACAAGAATGTAGTAAGGCATATGCAAATTCGCGCTCTCTAGGAGGATAAGCTCGCGCCGACGCAGCCCTGCCAGCAGGTAGAAGAACATAAGTTCGGCGAAATAGCCGTAGAGAAGGTGTGTGCGCTCACCGATTCCCTTGATAACGATGGGCATTTCAACGGGGTAGATGATGCGCGGCAGTTTTTCTCCTATTTCTTTTTTTGTGAATGGCTTGACCTTCCGGGAATAATTTTCCTTGAGCAAGCCCACGCCCACGAGCTTGTCCTGAATAATGCGGAGAATGTGAAGATACTTTACAAAGGAATTTTTGGAATAGCCCTGGCCAACAAACCACGCCTTGAAGTCCTTCACGGCTTCTTCGGTGATCTCCAGCGGAGAATACCCCCTTTGATCACGGAAGTAGCGCAGAATAACGGGCAAGTGCTGTGGGCCTGTTTCCTGGGTAGTACTCGTGCCTGCAACAGCGTAGTGCGCCTGGACGATATCCCTCATACAGATTTTTTTCTTTCTCTCTTCATCGGGAGTATCCTTGTCCCATTCCCAGACAAGGTCCTCGGGCCGATAGAGCAGAAGCCGCTCGTCCGGAGGAAGGAGCCGCCGCGCCTCGTCGCGAGAAATGTATTTTTGGTGCATGGCGTACGTGATCTGCTCAGGGGTAAGTTTTTGTCTCGCGGAGAGTGTCTCCAGGGAGTCGAGGTCGTTGAGCATTTCATGGGCGAGGCCTTTGCTCTTGGAATAACGACTCCGCGTAATCGATGTCCCGTCCGGAAAGTAAACGGTATAAATGGTCCGGTATCCCTTCTGTTTATGAATATACAGCTTTGCCATGTTACCTCTCAGAATCACGGAAGATCCAGGGCGCTACGGGAGCAGGATCTTTCCAGAGGCCCTTGTGTTGTTCCCGAGCCCGGGCCTCAAGGTAGGCCAGGTCTTCACGATCGGGGCAGTACTGCCGGTAGTGCCAGGCAAGTCCCCGGGAGATCATCCATTCGTTGATGTTGAGACCCTTTCGGTAGAGTTCCACTACCGGAAGGCCGTATTCATCAATATCGGTCTGGTTCACCGCTATCCAAGCTCCTCCCACTTTAGTGCGTAGGGCTTTCGCCGAAGCAAGACCGTACGCTTGCTTCTTTTCAGGCGCATCGATACAGGCCATGCGCACGTGCACTTTCTTGCCTCCTTTCAGCAGAATCACGCTATCTCCATCCACTACACGGTATACCCGCGCCTCGTAGCTTAAGGCCGCAATGGGAAACAGCAGGATCAGAAGGATGGTGCCGACCGCGACCCGGTTAGTTTTTCTTGAAAGCATCCTTTAATGCCTGGTTGTATTTGGTGCGGGTCTGATAATCGCAAAACGAGAAAGAGACCTCCTGGGGCACCCCACGTGCCATTGAGACTGAGAGATCCATCATGTACGCCGGCCCCGCACTGGTACGCAGCGGAATATCAGCGGCCGAGCAGTCCTTTCCTGATCCGAAGCATGGTTTGAGCTTATGGAGGAGCGAGTCGGCCAAGGGCTCCGTCACCCCCAGAATCGAAAAGGCGGTCACCATAAGCCGCTGGCCGAGAGGATCCCCGGGGCTCAGGCATTTTTCCCCCAGTCGCCTCTCGCTCTCGCAATTGATCGAGAGAAGGAGCTTCGACGGCTCGGGAAAGGTATCGTTGGGTGAGGCCTTCATAACGCTATTCCAGACCACGGAGGCTACGTGTTTCCCCCGGCTGTCGAAAAGGCGGGCAGTCACGCTCCGATTGCCCAGCTGGTCGTTTCGGTTCTCGCTCCACTTTGCACTATTCCCGGGAGTGCTCGTCATGAACGAAGACACGATATCTCTTGCCATCTTCTCGCTGGCATCAAGGGCGAGTGCGGGTCGGCACAGAGCGAACAGCGCCAGCAGCAGAATAACCTGTTTCAATGCGGTTCCCTCCTTATGTTTTCCGTTTCCGCAGCTCGTGTAGATCACGGTCCTTGCGGGCGGCGCGGAGGATTTCTTGCTTTGCCTCATCCGGAAGCTTTTCCATCACTTCGATCACTTCTCGTATTACAGGATCGAGCGAATGGGTTTCCCCGCTGTCGGCTGCTGTCTTAGGGAGAGGAGACTCCTCTTCCTCAAGGAGTGCGTACAGGGGCAAACGAAAGTATGCTGCAAGCTTTTTTAACGTATCTGTTGTGGGTCTCGTTTCCGTATGGAGCAGTTTATAAATGGTGCCCTGGCTCGTCCCGATTTCTTCGGAAAGATCGACCTGTGTTTTTTTCTCTAACGCCTTATTGAGCAGAGTGCGTATCTTACTGTTCATGCCTGACATTTTACCGCTGTAATATTTCTATTGACAACAATTTACTCCTGTAGTAAATTATCGGCATGAAGATATTCACGCCCCTCTCTATCAAAGACCTGAGAAGACGCCATGGGCTCACCCTTGAAGCTTTCGCTTCCCGCCTTGGCCCCACCTGTAAACGGCAGCATGTGCATAAGTGGGAGAGCGGTCTTTCGGTTCCTTCTGTCCGCTCTCTCCTCCAGATCGTCAACGCTTTCGGAGTCTCCTTCGATATTTTTTTTACCGAAATATTTACTTCAGTAGTAATAAATAGCTACTGCAATGATAAAAGAGTACATGGGTCCATTGTAGAGAAAAAGGCAAGGGGCCGCAAGCCTGGTATTCGAAGGCAAAAACACCAGACTGGAGCCAAAGGATGAGAAAAAAGAGAATCATAGAAATCCCTGATCTAAGTGCTCTTCCCTTTTCCGGAGCGCTGGCTATCGCGTACTCCCTCACTGAACTGACCCACGAAGAGATCGCAGAGAAGATGGGAAAAGGTATCGAGACTATCCGGAGGTGGTTTAATCCTGAGGACGATTACAATCCGCCAATCCCCCTTCTGCCGAAACTGTGCCGGGTTATCGGCAATACCATCGTTATCGAATGGATTTGCGAGCATGCCGACGGACATTACGTACATACCGTGTGCAATCATGCCAATGCGTCGCTCGATGTGCTCATAGCGGAACTGGTGAAAGAATTCAGCGATGTGCTCAAAGCGAACAGTGCCGCCCGCCTCACTCCTGCGCGAGACGGCTCAGAATACCATCCGGCAGAGCTGGAGAAGATGTCGAGGGAACTGGAGGAACTGATCGTCAAAGCCGAACAGGTCAAGCATCTGATTGCACAACACAAGGAGAGACTGTCGTGAGTGGTGAATGCCTTTTCCCTGAACGAAGGACCTTGGAAACCGCCTCTCCGCTCTTTTTTGAGCCGAACTTTTTCCTTCTTTTTATGGTCATTCGGACCATTATAGCTAGCCGTGAGGAAGATGAGCTCTTCGAGATCCCGGAAGCGGCGGAGTATCTGCGCGTTGACGAGGAAACCATGAGGAAGTACGTGCAGCGAAAAGTGGTTCCACACATCAGGATTTCTCCCCACTGCGTACGGATAAAAAAGAGCGACCTCGACCGATGGCTAGCCTCGAAACGGGTGGAGGCTGCTAAAAATCCCTTTCGGAAGAAAAAAGGTAATGGGAAATTGCAGGTGGTAGCATGATCGACCTGCCGGCAGCGTGGGTAATCGGGGCGTTCTCTTTATTTCTCGGGCACTTCTTCTGCCTCGGAATCAGGAGCATAAAAAAGCGCTCGCGGGGACGGGAGAGTGCACCTCCCGGCGGAATGCCTCCCGCCGCGTTCCCCGCGAGCTGTATCGACCAGAGGGGCAGTCATGACCATGAGAGAGACGAGCGAGCCGCTCAACAGCATGACATCGCCGACGAGACGGAGATCGCCTGTCTGGAGCTGATAGTCCCGGCCGGTAACGTGCCCGAAAGTGAACGCACTACGAGGGGGTGAGTCTATGCAACTGATTCGAAACCTGAGGGGACGGGCCTTCATCGCGTGGCTGCCGAATGGGCCCTATATCACCGCTCTGCAGGGAATGAGCTGAGTACATCAACCAGGGAAACGGAGAGGAGAGGGGCATGGCACGAAAGCAGGAATATCTAAAGAGTGGTCTGGTGGTGGGCAAAGTGGCCGATGTGCAGGAAAAGAGATCAAAGAAAGGGAAGGGTACCCCGTATCTCTTTATTTCGATCCAATGCGGCAATCCGGAACTCGGCAACGTAATGACATTCGGCAAGATATGGGGTGCAAAGCGCATCGAAGAGTTCCTGGCCTACTATACGGCCCACGCTGCCGAGGGTATCGAGCTCATCGGCTTCTTCAGTCAGTATAGGGACGCAAACGGCATCGTGCGTTCGAACTACTCGTTTGTGCGCTTTCACCCTGACCACACCGGCGACTGGCGGGCGGCATTCGCCCTCCGTGGGTACATTGCGGTGAAGGACCTCGACGACGAGGGACGCCCGCTGCTCTCCCTCAAGGTGGTGGATGAGCGGACCAACAGAAGGGAGCAGGATGAGGAAGAGAGCGAAGCAAAAGAGGAAATATTTCAGGTTTATGTCCACCCGCGTGCGGAGTATAAGAACATCAAAGCCGGAGCCTCCTTCGATGACGTGCAGATCGACGATTATGTGGAGGTCCCCGGATTCCTGCGCACAGAGGCCCCACGCGACCGCTACGGTCGCGAAATGAGCGACATCCGTCCCTACGCCATGATTATCGAGAGGTTGGAGCGTCCTGCACTGCCCTAGGAACAGACCGGGAAGGAGGTATTCTGACCATGAACGTCTATCGAGCGGTATTAAAACAGGCCCTTGATGAGATGGCGGCCCATGCTGAGCAGGCGATGCAGGAGGCGGGTCGTCCGTGCGAGGGGTGGCTCCCGTGGTTCCGGCTGCATCATCCGGAGTTGTACGCGAAGTACGCTGCAGCAGAAAAAAAGATTTCTGAGTTATGGGGCAGCGCCGACATGGCGGCATTCAAACAGGCGGTGAAAAACCTGCAGGATGGCTGCAAATGGGCGATCACACAGTTCACGGAATACCGGCAGCAGATGCCTTCCCCGGCTTCTGTAACAGACACGGAGCCCACGATAGGGCCGGTAATCATAACCATTGTGCTGGACGAGAAGATAACGATAGAGGAGGCGGCGAACAGACGTGAAAAAAGAGAGCGAGAAGCCCTTTGCAGGTCGTAAAGAAGAGTGGCTCTGTGCGCAGATCGAGGAGCTGTACCAGCGGGTGCAGGTCCCCTGCACTGCAAATGAGATCACCTGCGCACGTCTCTACGGCACCTTCCTGGGCACTGTAGGCACTCTCCTGCTGGAGGGCGAGCAGGGGGAAGAGACGCGGCGCGTCCTCCGTGAAGTAATTCGCGCTGTGCAGACAACGCCGAAAGGCAAAGAGTGGCGGTACGCATTTGCGTGCAGCATCATCAATGCCGTGCTTGCCCGACTGAGTGAACAGCTGCGGGAGGGGCGGTCATTGGAGGAACTCAGCATCCAGGCTGCGCAATCCTCTCCGGTCGGGCATGCCTCTACGGAAGTGCACACCCTTTTGCTGACAGGAGAGAGTCATCGATGAAACCAGAGGAGTTTGCAAGGATTTTCGATGCCGCGGTAGAGCGGAATAGAGACACGCTTATCCGTAAGGGAGAGGAATATACCCGAGGCACTGACCGTTTCAGTAATTTCAAAAAGGCTGCAGGGCTCCTCGGATGCTCGCAGGAAAAGGCCCTGCACGGCATGCTCGTCAAGCACCTGGTCAGTATTTCCGATCTGGTGGACGATCTGGAGGGGAACAGGTGTGCGCCCATCGAGATGTGGCGGGAGAAGATAGGGGATATACAGAACTACCTCTATCTTCTCGAAGGCATGATCGTCGAACGCCTTACGGAAAAGAGTGGCGGATCGAAGGAACTGCAGGAGGAGGATCGTGCCGACAAGGGGAAAGGGCTACTTCTTTAAGGAGTCCGTGAAGTCCCTCAGGGCCTTGAAGAACCTGTTGACAAAGCGAATCCAGAGAATAAGCCAGATGAAAAATGCGATGCCGAGCAAGCATTCAAGCATGCGTTATCATATAAAATAACAGTTGTCAAATCAATAAATTTGTGCCGGGCAGGCAGTCGCCGGAGATACCCCCTGAGGGGTAGAAAAGTGGTAGAAAGCAGAGGAAGTCGGTATATCATTAAATGAAATCTCATCAGGTAAGGGAGGCAGGGTATGAAAAAGAGGTCCGAAGAAAGCGCAACGAAAGAAAGAATCCGCAGCACGGCGGCGATCGGGCAGATGGTGAAAGCGCGGCGGAAGGAGCTGGGCATTCCCCAGGAGCGGATTGCAGCCCATTTGGGGGTGACGTATCAGCAGGTGCAGCGGTACGAAAACGGCAAGAACCGGCTCAACGTGGAGGATATCCAGATCATCGCCGCTATACTGAATGTGCCGGTGAACTATTTCTTCGGTGCCATTACCGAAAAGTCCACGGGCCTCTCCCCGGACGAGCGGAAAATACTGAAGCTCTTCCGGAAGATCAAGAACAGGGCCGGTCGGGCAGCGGTGATAACAGTGGCCCGTCTTGCCGCACAGCTCAAGGCACCGACAGGGGCCGATGCAGGCCAACAATGATTTCGAGACCATAAAGCGTCGGCTGGATCTCCTGGACATCATCACCCGGGAGACTGGCCTCACGATGCAGGGGGCCCACCTCAAGCAATGCCCCTTCTGCGGCCACAAGGAATGCTTTTCCATTGATCAGGACAAGCAGCTCTTCAACTGCTTTTCCTGCAAGCTCGCCGGCGATGTCTTCAACTTCCTCCAGGAGTACCATGAGCTGGAGCCCTTCGAGGCGCTGAAGAAAGCGGCCAGCATGGCCGGGATGGAGATCTCGTCGCCGGCGCAGACGGCGACACCGAAGAAATCCAAGGCCGAGAGCCTGCAGGAGCAGCTCTACCGCCTTGCGTGGGAACACTACCGGGAGGCCATAGGAAAGCCGGAGTGCCCCGGCAGGAAGTGGTTCCTGTCGGACCGCGGCCACGCGCCGACGACGCTGGAGAAGATGGCGGTAGGATGGTCTACCGGCACCCTGGCGACTTTCCTGAAAGAGCAGGGGATCGACGAAGCGGAGATGCTGAAGCACAGCCTGGCCCGGAACAGGGACAAGGAGGACAAGGAGATCCCTCTTCGGGACTACTGGCGGCGGGGCCTGGCGATCTTCCCCGTGGTGGACCATGCAGGCAAGATCGTGAGCCTGACCATGAAGGACCCGGAGAAAAAGGCCAAGGCCTCGCAGCTTGCCGGGCAGCCGAAGAAGTGGTTTCTGAACTACGCGGCCCTGGGCAAGGGGTACGAGAACATCGTGGTGGAGGGCCAGAACGACCTGGCCTCTCTCCTGGACGTGGGCATCGAGAATGCGATCGGCACGGCCGGAGCGCCGGCAGGCGAGCAGGTGCAGCTCCTCCGCAACTTCATGGCCGGCAAGACGGTCTTTCTCTGGTTCGATCAGGACGCGCAGCGGCCTTTCCGCTCGGACCGGATAAAGGGGGAGGGCGGGCCGCACCATATCCGGTTCCTCTCCGAGGGTCTGACAGACGCGGACGTGCGGATGAAGATCATCGTCCACCCTCCGTTGCCCTCGGGCGAGACGGCCAAGGACCCGGACGAATGGATCCAGGGACTCCTCCGGGCAGGCAAGTCGCCGGCCGAGGTGCGGGCGCTGATCCGGGAGCTGAGGCTCGAAGCCCTGGACCCGTTGGCCTGGGAGCTCCATCAGCTCTCCCTCATCCCGACCACCAAGGACCGCCTGGAGGCGTTCAAGGCTCGCAAACTGCCCCAGGTCATCAATGCGATCGAGTCCACTGCAGACCAGGAAGTGATGATCGACACCGCTGCCCGGGCCATCGGCATCTCGGTCCCGGCGATCGAGGAACTCGTGAACAATGCCGTGGACCTCTACCAGAGCCTCTCGGAGCGGTTCAAGGAGCTCAAGAAGGCGGACCCCTACGACATCGCGACCTTCATCTTCCGGTGGTTCGGCAACGGGGCAGGGGCCAAGTTCTACAAGACGGACGAGGGGAAAGTCTACCTCTACTACCAGCGGCAGAGCTACGAGATCGGCAGCAACCTGGACTTCAATACCCTGATGTACCGCCTGACGCGCATGGCAGCCGTGGAGAAACCCGGCAGCACGGTCTGGTACTACCTGCAGGTGATGGCCAACGACCAGGGGGAGCGCGTGGAGATGCTGTCGTGGCAGCACACGGACCGGGAGCGGGACACGATCTATCTGCACCTCAACGCCTCCCACAACAAGATCCTGCGCCTGGCGCCCGGAGAAGAGCCGCAGATGATCGACAACGGCACCAACCAGCAGTCCATCCTCCTGACGAGAAGTCCCCAAATGCGCCACTTCGAGTACACGCCAAACCCGAGCGAAGCCGACGGCTTCGCGGCGCTGAAACACCTGCTCATGGATACGACGCCCGCGGAAACGCCCCTGCGCTTCTTCCTCGCGGCCTGGGTAGCCTCTATTTACATGATGTCCTTCCAGAGCGACCGGGGGTTGCTCCAGATCATCGCAAACAGCTCGTGCGGAAAGAGCAAGGTGGCCGAAAGGATCTCGATGTTGATCTATGGGGAAAACTATGTGGGCAAGGGAACCAATGCGGCCGAGACCCGGGTGGCGACTTCCAACCCCCTCGTCTTCCAAGACAACCTCGAGAACCGGAACCTGAACCAGGGGACGGTGGACCTGCTCCTCCTGATGGCAAACAGCACGCATAAGCCCAAGGCAAAGGGCGGTTCCGACACCGAGGTGCTCATGCAGCGGCTGGCGGCCATGGCAGTGATCACCTCCATCGAGGCCTTTCCCGGGAGGATCCCCGAGCTCGTGAACCGGACCTTCCCGCTCCTGCTCGATCCATCCAGGAAGCAGAACGGGTACATGCACGACGAGGTGATGCGCGCGATCTCCAAGAACCGCGCTCTGATCCTCTCGTGTCTCTTCCGCATGGTCGACCTGGAAGTGCTGCCGAACCTCGAGGAGAGAAAGTACTGGTCCAAATACCTGCAGACGAAACACGCGGGACACGCCAAGGAGCGGAACAACGAGCACCTCTGCACCATGATGGTGATCACCGAGGCTCTGCTCAAAAGGATTCCCTACAGCAAGGGCGACGTACCGGTGAAGACGCAGGCGACGGAGCTCCTGGACCACTGGATCGGCGCCATGAATGAGCAGGAGCACGCCACAGCCATCACTTCGAATACCCTTCTTAACCTGATGGACGGCCTGGCCCGGGAAATGGTGACCGCGATCCGGCACAAGGGAGAAACGCTCCTCTACCAGGACCACCCTGAATTCGAAGCGCCCTATCCCGACTACCTCGGGGGCAAGGGGAAGGGCACCCGGGTGAAGGTGCACGAGGACCCGATATACCTGGAGACCTTCTACCTGACCGACATCATGGAGGAGCTGGCCGAGGAGGGATCGGACGACTTCATGGAGCCGATGCAGCGGCTGGAATTCATCGTTACCGCAGCGGACCTCTTCACCCTCTTCAACCGTGTGTGCAAGAACCAGGGCGTGCGGAACCCTTTCGAGAACCCTACCTCCCTGGGCGCCCGCATCTCGAACGACCGGGCGATCCTGCAGAAAGGCGGATGGGCCTATGTCCAGCGGAAGAAAGACGTGGCCCAGTACAAGAAGATCAGCGGAAACTGGCACTGGAGATTCTCGAAGAAAGTCAGGGCGGTGGGGAGATGAGCAAAACAGCCAGAGTTTCAATAAAGTATAGTGCAGAAGGCCCTTTTTTTTGCCTTGAGCTGAAAATTCGACCCGGCATATTTTCGCGTCTCACCTTCCCAACTTCCCCTAATCCTTCTAAGGCTTTGAATTATTTATTGAATTGTGGGGTATGGTTGGGGGAAGATTCGGGGGGAGTATTGGGGAAGTTGGGGGAAGTTAAGGGGAAGTTTGGTTATGCCGCTTGCAAACTTCCCCCAGGCAGAACCGGTTCAAGTATAAGGGAATATCAGTGGCCAGGGGAAGAGGGAACCCAGGGGAAGCGGGAAAATGCTCGTCGGATTTCCGGAGTTGCCCTGCTTTCCCCCTTTGTGGGGCCTGATGGCTGCGGAAAAAATAGATTCTTTTCGGTTATTTTTTCTCCTCTGTTTTGGTGGCTTTCGGTCAGCATTGATGCGGGTTTGGGTATACCCTGTGACCTGTCTCAGATGGGGAGTTTTCCCGCGTGGGTCGGGAACAGACGAAAAAAGCGGAATTCGTCAACGTACCGGACACTTCCATCGGAAAGGAAAAGGACCTTTTTTCATGCTCTCCATTTATTGAACGCTGAATCAATATTTCTCTATACAATCAAATACATACCTATGTCATTTTCCTGTCGTATTCTCCCTGATATTTACATAATAATAGGGTGTATCCAGTACAATTCATATATTTCAAAAGCTTACCTCGATAATTTTCTTAACACTATACACCTTATCGGACATAATTTTTTGTTTTTTCCTATTTTTCAAACTGTCAACAGGGTGACGAACACCCCTCCCCCCCTCGAAAAAATAGGGAACATACCTTTCCGCCCCTCACCTATTACTTTCTCTAAAATGTGGCGGATTTCCATTGCGCGCTCCTATTGGAGTAGCTGGTGTTGGGAAGGTTTGAGGTATCGATGTGGGCAGCTTTGAAAAAGAGGGGGGACCGGGGGGAGTGCAAGGAGGGCGCTTGATCGCACAATACTTTGAGGGATTCCGGCGGCACCTGTTGGTGGTACTCGGGCTCGCCGTGGCAACGGCTGACGCCTACCTGGACGATCTGGTCGAATTCGACGAGTGGATCCAAGGCAACGATTACAGCGGCCACATTACAACCCTCCAGCGCGAGGATCTCGAGGAGTATATGAACTGGTGTTTCAGAAAGGGCAACAGCAACAGCACCCGTCGGGCCAAGCTCGTTGCAATCAGAAGATTATGGAGCTACCTGATATATGCCCGCATTGTCGAGCACAACATCACGGTTGACCTGCCGCTGCCGAAGAAAGGACGCAAGCGTCCGCGCATCTACCAGCGCGAAGAGATCCTCCGGCTCTTCACCGGGATCCCGCTGTTCAATGCTGAAGGGCAGATAAGGGAAAAGTGCCTGCGCGATATCGTGATCCTGGTCCTCCTTGCCTTCGGAGGCCTCCGCGTAGACGAAATCTGCTCCCTCCGGATCGAGGATGTGGTGGAAAACGACCGGGGACTGCAGCTCCACATTGTGGGCAAGGGGGACAAGTTCAGGGTCGTGCGCACCATCTTTCGCACGGCGGCGCGGTTCGTCCTGGATTACATTCTCGTGCGCATCGCCCAGGGCGCCACGCCGAAGGACCCGCTCCTCGTCTCCTATCGTAAGGGCGACAGGGCAAAGGGGGGGAGACTCACCGAGGGAGCTATCGACGATCTGGTCAAGGATCTGGCAGCCCGGGCTCGCCTGAGAAAGGCCAGAAACCACGCTCACATGTTCCGGGCCACCAATGCCACGCACCTCATGCAGGTCGAGGGCTGGGACCTGCACGTTGTCCGGGAGCATCTCGGCCACGCATCGATAACCACCACCGAGGAAAACTATATAGCGGATTTCGAGCCGCGGAGGAAGAAATACCCGTCCTATGCGGCCATGTTCAGAGATTTCGGACTCAAACTTTGGGCGAATAGAGGAGACACGGATGCTAACACTCATGGAGAGGGAGGCAGAGGAGGGACTATTGCCGGGCAGGCGGAATAACCATTTAGGGATAATCACCAAGCTGTTCCAACAGTACGTCGACGATTTCGGCCCAGAAGCCGGAGCGCAGATCATCAACGCCGTCATCACCCACCTCGGCGGAGAGAAGATCACCTTTCCCGATGGTCGGACAGATCATTGGCGGCATTTCCAGAGCGCCGAACTCCTGCGGAATCTTTATGCGGATCTCTGCAGCACCTTCGGCAGCAGCTCCGGCGAGGTGATCATGCGCACCATGTGGCGTGAACTCCGCGGCGAGCGGGTGACGTTCATCAGCCACGGAACCCTGCGGACACTGGAGCGCAACCGAGCTGTCCGAAGGGATCTGCGTGAGGAGGTGAGTGCTGCCGTCATCCGCGAGCGCTACGGCATCGATGCCGCCACCCTCTGGCGTATCCGCCAGGGCGAGGAGGACGTACAGGAGGATTCCACGATCTTTCTGCAGAAAGAGTTGAAAACCGTAGGAAAGAGAAGCGGGAAACGATTCGCAAAAAAAGCTTGAACAAGAGTCTGATATATGATACACTTTTTGCGCGTGAATTAAAATAGTCACTTTTGGGGGAGGCTTCGGGGTTGCCTATGAATAAGACAAATGTAGGGCAATATACCGAAAAGAACGATATCGCATCCTTGCATGCAAACCTTTCGAACTCCTTTGTCGGCTTTTCGACAAAAGCGAGTAAAGGGTACGGAAACGATAGCAAGCTGCCTTCGGTAATCGATTTGTTCTGCGGGGTCGGCGGCTTCAGCCTCGGCGCCGCTCGCGCCGGTTTTTCGTTGATTGGTGCCGTCGACAACGATCCTCAAGCATTAGAAGCTCACAGGGTAAACTTTCCGAACAGCAATCACTGGCAAACCGATATAGCCGACGTTGCAGGTCGGGATTTGGAGAAGCTTTTCGGATTTTCGAGTTCCGGACTTGATGGATTAATCGGAGGCCCCCCATGCCAAGGATATAGCGCTATCGGCAAAAGCGATTTCGAAGATCCGCGAAATCTTCTTTTCGTTCATTTCTTCAGAATAGTAAGCGAATGCATGCCATCTTTCTTTCTTGCGGAGAATGTCCCCGGAATAATGAACAAAAAGTACGACGAGTTAAGAAAAAGAGCGCTTTCCTATGTCGAAAGGAATTACATAGTTTTGCCGCCGCTGAAAATAACGGCAAGCGAATATGGAGCTCCCACGCTACGCACAAGAATATTTTTTTACGGGTATCGTCCTGGCTACTTGCGGAATCTGAAGCCCGACAGCTTCGAACCCTTTAGGGATGCCGAGATCGTAAACGTCCGCGAAGCCTTAAAAGGATTGCCCGAGAGGATCGACCCAGATTTGAATGAAGAAAACGGAGGGTGGGGTCAGGTTGGAGAAATCTCCAACGGAGCGTTTGGCGCGCGCCTGCACGGTCATATACCCGCCGGGGTCGGTGATCGGAAATCGATAAATAAACTCCTGAAAAAAAAGATAGTTTCCGGATGTCTCGGCACTTGCCATTCCATAGAGGTGGAGCAAAGATATGCATCGATAATGCCGGGACAGCGAGATCTGATTTCTAAAAGTCGGCGTCTCGACCCCGAAGGATTCTGTCCGACATTAAGGGCGGGCACCGGAAGGGATCGCGGAAGTTTTCAGGCAGTAAGGCCGCTTCATCCTGTGCAAGCCCGTGTCATAACCCCTAGAGAAGCAGCCCGTCTTCAGGGTTTTCCGGACTGGTTTCAATTCGATTCGACGAAATGGCATAGCTTCAGACAAATAGGCAATAGCGTCAGTCCGATTTTGGCCGAATCGATACTTAAAGTAATCAGAAACGCTCTCAATGAAAGGAGTCGCGGGTGACAGACCAGAAGAAATCCGAAGCTATATACGAAAACGTTTCTGCAAAGCCGGTCAAAGCTTTTTTCGTGGACATGCTGACGAGAGACATCGATCTGGCAGATGCGATATTAGATTTGCTGGACAATTGCGTCGATGGCGTCCTTCGTACGATAGCAAATACGACAGTGCAGGAACCGTATAAAGGCTATTGGGCCAAGATCGCTTTCGACGGGAATCGTTTCGAAATAAAAGACAACTGCGGCGGCATACCGTGGAGGCTTCACAAGTACGCTTTCAGAATGGGAAGAGCGGATGGAAGAGATGAGGATGCCGACGGCACCGTGGGCGTTTACGGCATCGGCATGAAACGAGCGATCTTCAAACTGGGAAAGAACTGCACTATCTCTACCCAAAACGGCGAGCACAGATACACTTTGAATATTTCCCCCGAGTGGCTGGGGGACGATAACGATTGGGAAATGCCGGTACGGGAATCCGAAGCTGTAATGCCTGAGGACGGCACGATCATTTCCATAGATCGGCTTAACGAAAACATCGCTACTTACTTCGGGGCAGGTAGCGACGCGTTTATAAGTTCCTTTATAGAGAAAGTCGAAACTCATTATGCTTTTATAATACAGAAAGGCTTCGAAGTTACCGTCAACGGCTTAGATGTTAAGCCTAAACCCATTGAGTTGCGGTTCGCAACGCAAGAGAAGAACGCAGTACGACCCTTCATCTACGAAGCCGAGGTCGACGGGGTAGAAGTCTTTCTGGCCGTCGGCTTTTCTCGCCACATTCCATCTGCTCAGGAAGTAGAGAATGCTTTGAAAATGAAAGAGTACTCGAGCGTTTTTGCCGGCTGGACGGTTGTCTGCAACGACAGAGTGGTCGTATATTGCGACAGGACCGCATTGACTGGTTGGGGCGAGGCAGGCGTACCGGAATACCACACTCAATTCATAGCGATTTCCGGTCTCGTCGAATTTCGCAGCGATAATCCGTTGAAACTCCCGACAACAACGACTAAACGCGGCATAAATGCTTCCTCTCAGCTGTACCTGCAAGTCAAAAATAAAATGCGCGAGGGCATGAAGAAATTTACCGACTACACAAACAAATGGAAGAAGAGAGAGCAGGAAGCAAAAGAACACATAAGAGCTGCCGAGGCGATTCCTATTACGGAAATAAGACGCTACGT
This sequence comes from Nitrospirales bacterium, assembly GCA_020846375.1. Taxonomy (GTDB): domain Bacteria; phylum Nitrospirota; class Thermodesulfovibrionia; order Thermodesulfovibrionales; family Dissulfurispiraceae; genus Nitrobium. The sequence goes on from JADLDZ010000019.1 coordinate 15,518, forward strand.
TTCGGCGTCAGATATTAAATTCTCGCCGGTTTCGAAGAAACCAGGAGGAAAGCAGTACGTGCCGAGTCTCCCTCAAGCCCCGGCTAAAGAGGACGATAAGAAAAAAATCTGCTTTACGAAACGGATTGCCGAGATTCGAACCGTCAGCGCGTATCTCTACGATAGAGAGGATGTAAATCCTAAGGAAGTCGGCGAGGAATGCTTCGATAGGATTTACAAGGAGGCGCTCTAGTGAATCATCCTCCCTACCACCTCAGAATCAATAAGGCTGTCGATCGTTTTCTTCTAATCGACATTCTGCGCGTACTCAGCAGAACCTACGACTTATCCGAATATACCTATTACGGGTTCGGAGGCCCATTTTTGGAAGATTGCCGCTTGATTCGGGAATATTGTCCCGATATTAAGCTCGTTTCTATCGAAAGAGACGCCGATACGTATAAAAGACAGGAGTTCCACCGCTTTACGAATCGGGATCTTACGCTTGTGAGGAAAGAATTAGAGGATTACTTATCTCAGGATTTCGCCAGCGACGAAAAGGTTATATTTTGGCTCGACTACGTCGACAATAAATATCGACGTCTGGAAGAATTCAAGATGCTCCTGCAGAAAGTCGGCTCATACAGTATAGTCAAAATAACATTGCCAGCGCAGATATACGGCAACCCGTTCCGAAAGTGGGATTCTGAACGTGAAACTTCAATAACTACCGAGCAACAACGATTTATAAACGATTTCAACATGCAATATCGTGAAGCGCTTCGCTCCAATGTAGTCGATAAGGAGCCTTTTGCCATGCCGCACAAGACGATTGAGCTTATTGTCAATATGATTCGCGTTACTGTCGGGAAAGCTCTCCCTCACTCGGGGGGAACCGTCTTCCAGCCGCTTAATGCCTGTCACTACAAAGATGGCGTTCCTATGCTGAGCGTTGTCGGGATTGTTTGTCCGACCGAAGAGGTCTTGAAAATACAGGGTCTCTTTCGGGGATGGAAATTCGCGAATCTCTCATGGGGGACTCCGCGCAAGATAGATATGCCGCATCTGAGCACCAAAGAACGACTTCTGATAGAACACCTCCTTCCGACGGAAGCAAACGACGGCAGGATACTATCGGAAACTCTGGGGTACTCTATAGACAAGGACGCTGCGTTGTCCTTAGAAAAACTTCGCCAATACGAAGACTTCCATAGAAACTGTCCTTATTTTATCAAAGCCGTCGTCTGACGTATTGCGAGAGGCGATATACTATAAGAGCTACTATGGCCGACAAGGTATCCGCATCAAAAAGAAGACAAATAATGAGCAGCATTCGCGGTAAGAATACGGAGCCGGAGCTGTCCGTGCGACGTCTTGTGCATGCGATGGGCTATCGTTATCGTCTGCATTCCAAAATGCTTCCCGGACGTCCCGATATGGTGTTTACCAGAAGAAAAAAAGTAATCTTCGTTCACGGTTGCTTTTGGCATATGCACCCAAAATGCCCCAAGGGAAGGCCTCCGAAATCAAACCTCGATTATTGGCTGCCCAAATTAAAGGAAAATAGGCGACGTGACCTTCGGAATCAGAAGGAACTGCGCAGAAGAGGATGGCAGGCTCTTATAGTGTGGCAATGCGAACTGAAGAATATCGGTAAGCTTGCTGATAAAATTGCGCTGTTTCTCGAGAGCAGCGTTTGAATCCGAAATGAGGGGTCGACGATTGCGTTTGTGGTTGTCATACGAACCGGGTTCTGATGTGACGTGAAATCCGGCTATCAAAGCATTCGAACGAAAGAGCAATAGCCCTCTTCTCTTATTTTCTATCCTGCTTTATCCAACTCGTGCCATCTGTCCAAATGCGAAAGCCCTCTATGGTATCATCATCCCTGAGTATCGGACAGTAAGCAACTCTCGAACGAGTCCCGCTTAACCCGAAAGCTTTTTGACAGGATAGTGGTCATCTCCCCGCGGGGAAATCTGATCAACCCGCCCCGAACCGGTTTCGGGTATTTTTTGCCGGGAGGTCTCCGTGGACGACATCAAAGAATGGAAAAAGCTCCTCGCCCGACTCCTCAAGGAGCACCCCGACATCTCCGACCAGACGACGGGACAGATCGAAATCAACCTCAACAGAGGCTTTATCACCAAGATCTACACCGTACAAACCGAAGTTCATGAAGAGGGGGCCGTCAAGGTCATCACCAGGACAGAGCTGAAATAATCGGATCGGTCAGTCGATAACTCCGCCCTCGGCGGAGAGCTATTGAACCCGGAGCGTACCCACGTTTACGGGCTTTTTCATTTTTATGGGATTCATCGGAGCCATCAACGACAAACTACGTGCCTACTTCTGGACCCACGCCGGTCTCCTCGACGGCCGCCGCTGCTATATCGGCTGCTCCGGCAACTTCACCATCGAGCAGATCCTTTCCCGCCGCTGTCCCGCCGCAGAGATCCACAGCAACGACGTCTCCATCTACTCCTCCGCTCTCGGCCATATGCTGGCGGGCCATTCCTTCCGGATGGAAATCATTAACCCCGAGCTCGCCTGGGCCAACTGCTACATCGGGCAGGGCGCTCCCCAGGGCGTGGCGACCCTCCTCCTTCTTCTGGAGATGCTCAAATACGAAAAGCGCGGCAACCCCTTTGCCGAACGCATGTGGCAGACCTACCTCGTCAACTTCGAGGCCATGCTCCAAAAGACCGTCGAGCGGGTCCTCCGCGCTGCCGGCCACATCCGCATCAGCGCCTACACCATGACCGACGTCTTCGACTACTATCCCCGAACGGATGGCGTCTGCATCGGCTTTCTGCCCACCTACGTCGGCGGATACGAAAAACTCTTCGCCCGCCTCGACGAATCCGTCGATTGGGACCGTCCGCACTACGGCATGCTCACCGCCGAGCGCCGCGAAGAGACCGTCCAGCGCATGCTCCAGGACGACTACATCCTCTACGACGATTGCGAGCGCGATCTCCCCTGCGTGGCCCGGGTCGACCTCTTCGGACGCAAGACTGTTTACATCTACAGCAGCCTCTCCTTCCGCAGTGGCATCTTCCGCAGAACCATCAACGAAAAAGTCCCCCGCTTCGAGATCCTCATGCCCGAAGAGGAGATCCCCGACACCGCCGAGCTCCGCATCCTCGAGGCAGACCTCGCCACCATCAACCACTACCGCAATCTCTACCTCAGTAAAAAGATACAGCCTGGCTCCGGAGGCCCCTGCTTCCTCGTCTTCGCCGGAGACAAGGTCTTCGGATTCCTCATTTTCCAGGCTTACTCGCAAAAAGGAGGCCCCGCCGACGAAATCTATCTCCTCTCCGACTTCGTAGTCCCCAGCTCCCGGTACCGCCGCCTCGCCAAGCTCCTCCTCATGGCCGCCTGCTGCCGCGAGGTCCGCCAGGTTCTGGAGGAAAAGCAGATCAGGCACTACCGGAGCATCCTCACCACCGCCTTCACTCACAAGCCCGTCAGCATGAAATACCGCGGCGTCTTCGAGCTCGTAAAACGAGGGGAGGGCTTCTTGAACTACCGCGGCGAATTTGCCGACATCTCCCTGAAGGAGGTCGTATCCCTGTGGAAGAAGAAATACGAGAAACGCTCACCCGCCTGAACACGCTCCTGGGCGACATGCCTTACGAGCTCGATGTCGTGGACCCCCGCGAGCTGGTCCTCCTCGACAAAAACGCCCGGTACATGACCCACGAAATGTTCCATAACCTCGTCGGCAATGTAAAGCGCGACGGGGCCCTGTCCTCCATCCCCCTCTGTTACCGCGAAAAGGATGGTCGCCAGATCGTCCTCAGCGGCAACCATCGCGTCCAGGCTGCAGTCCATGCGTCCGTACCGCGCATCATCATCCTCCGCATCAAGCGGGAGCTCTCGCGCGAAGAGCAGGTCGCCGTCCAGCTCTCCCATAACGCTATCGAGGGCAAGGACGATCCCGTCATCCTCAAAGAACTGTGGGATGAGATCGTCACCATCGACCTCAAGATGTATGCAGGCCTCGACACCGAGCTTCTAAAAGACCTGGAGAAAATGGAGTTCGTCACCATCGGCGAGACCCCTCCCGACTTCAAACAGATGATCCTCCTCTTTCTCCCCGAAGAGTTGGAGCAGATCCGGAAGATCTTCGACGATGTCGACGCCCTCTGCGCGGGCGACGAGAATTACCTGCTCTCTCGTCGCCGCTACGATGAGGTATTCGAGCTCTTCGTCGAGGTGAAGGACCGCTTCAATATCGTTAACAATCCCACGGCCTTCATGAAGATTTTAGAGATGGCGAGGGAGCATATGGACTCGATTCCACCTGATGAGGGGAAGAAAGGGGCTACTGCAAAGGGGCAAAAGCGACAATCAACTTAGATCTTGACTGGGTGCACGGTTCTATATATAATCCCATTCGATAAGTAATATCATTAACCGCGCATGAAGCGGGATCCATTAGGAGCAGAGAGTGACAGAGAGGGAGCAAAGAGATACAGCAGCCTTCTTAAGAGGATTCGATGATTGTGGCCGGCAGCCATATCGATGGTTGCAAAAGGCTGAATCGTTGAGGAGAACTGCAGAAATAATTGCAGGTCATGTCATCGATGATTTTAAAAAATCAAGGTCTGGCGAGAAAGAGGATGGACGAAAGCCTGAGATATATCCAGTGTATCTCATGATCGCTGGCTTGGCCCTCGAAGTCCTTTTGAAGGGGATATTAGTCGGTCGAGGAGAAAAAATTGTAGATAAGGGCGAATTTAAAGGATGGAGTGGCGGTTCTCATGATTTATTGCGCCTTATTGAGCGAGTTAGTATAAGGATAGACGAGAAGGAACGTTGGTTTTTTGAAAGATTGAGCGAACATATATCTTGGGCTGGGAAATACCCAATTCCTAAACGCTATAAAAAAGTAATGCCTCGGCCAATGCCGCAGGGCTTTGCATGTGTGACATACTTTAGTTCTGAGGATATATCACTTTTCAAGTCTTCTTATGAAATGCTCAAGGTAATGGTTCAGGCGGAGATAGAAAAGAAAAGGGCTGTTAACCGCTTAGCGGAGAGTTAGAGCATTCGGGAGGTTCTTTGGAGGAAAAAGCAATAATCTCGCTAGTTTCTGTCATTATCGGCTGGCTTCTTGCGCAAGGTACGGCATTAACAAAAGATGTATATACTGGATGGAAGCTCAAGAAGTCGTTACTGAAGGAACTAGAAGACATTAAGGAGCAACTTCGACGGCTCCTGATGATTTATCACCGTCAGTTGCAAGTGTATGCTCTTGAGGGGATTGATCCAGGTGTTCCAATTCCTGTTCCTAATCTTTTTTTTAAACAATACTATAAGGACGTGTTTTCTCGTTTAAAGCGAGAACAGAGGCTGTCTTATCAGCTGATTCATGGGATGATAGATACGTTGAACAGCGAAAATGCAGATTTCTTAAAGTTTACAAAACAGACTGTCGAAGATCTCAAGCATTTACATTTAAAGAAGAACCCGGAGTTTTCACGTGCGGTTGATCTTTGGGGTGATCGCGTTATGGCGCTGTATTCTACGACTAGGGAGACAATCTGGCACATCGAGTGCCACTTGAAGAAACCGCACTGTCCAGCTTTGGATCTGATGGGCCCAATGCATAAAAGCTATGTTCAGTTTGTAGACGAAGTCAATCAAGAAATGAAAAAAATTATCGAAAGTGCAAAGGGCCTCAAGCGTGAGGATTTCGAGAAAATCTATGATGAACAATTTTTTCACCGAAAAAGTTCGTCCTGAATGCTTATCTTATTCCATAAGTGGTCCATTGGCCATAAATTAAGCTTTCTTCATTATTCTACGTAAATAGCAGCATCCCCAAAGTCCCCTTTCCGTACCCCCGTGTATTCCCCCGTATCACCGCGTACCGACATTGCCCCCGGCAGGGCATAAAGTTAGGATAAAGTTACAAAATAGCTTA
>JADLDZ010000020.1 GCA_020846375.1 Nitrospirales bacterium
AAGGTAGTCACCTTGACGATTTCATTCAATCTCTCCAGGAGGGAATCCCTCTGGTCCAGGAGATCGAGGCTTCCCGGGGATCCGGCGATCTTGTCGTTGAAGGTTCCGATCTGGGAAGCAAGGCTATTCACCTCTTCCACAAGCTTCTGGCTGCTGCTGTAGATCTCTTTCCGCTCGTCTTCGAGAGAGCTGTACGCCCGATTGATACGGACAGTGAGGTTCTGGGCGTTCTGCAGCAGGGAGGCACGCTGCGCATAGGCCTCGGGATACTGCGCCACTTCCTGCCATGCCGCGAAGAAATCGGTGATGGCTGCGCTTATTCCGGTGTCATTCGTGTCATTGAAGACGCTCTCGACCTTCGCGGAATTCCTGTCGGAGGTCGTCCAGTAGGCAAGTGCGGACTTCTCGTTCCGAAGCTGAAGACCCACGAAGGAATCGTACATCCTCTTCACCTCGTTCACCCTTACCCCTCTTCCGCTTACTCCCTTGGAAACAATGGTCCCCGAAGGGATGGTCTCGAGGACTACCTGTTGCCTTGTGTAGCCGGGTGTCGCCGCATTGGCGATATTATGGGCGGTGGTATCCAGGGCCTTCCGTGCGGTCAGCAGCGCCGTCTTTCCGATATCGAACAGGCCGAAGACAGACATCGCTATGCCTCCACCGAAATCTTTTGGGGCGCGCTCACCTCGAAGGTGCTCAGGAAGTTGTATGAAGTTTTTATATGATACAATGACTTCTCGATCAGCATGCTGTTGAAGCTGTTCAGCTCGCTGATGCGGTGGATGATGGAGGTGAACCGGGAGGCGAGAGAGGCGAGGGGCTCCCGGTATACGGCCTCCGCCCTCCTGGAAACCTCGCAAATCGTCATATCCTTGAAGCCGAGCTCCTCGAGAACCCGCTCCCGGGCCTCGTCGCACACCCTTATGCCGGAGGAGATCACTTCCTTGTCCCGTAGCAGCTGTTCAAGGGCATCGGGATCGAGGCTCGCGACCACCTCTCTTTCCTGCTGCAAAAGCTCCATCAGCCGGGTACAGAGAGAGAACTCCTTCTCCAGAATGGCAAGCAAATTCTCATACGATTGAGTCAATGACGGCCTCCTTCAGTATCTTCCCTGCTACCGCCTCGCCCTTCACCTCGTAGGCGCCTGATGCGATGGCGTTTTTAATTTCCTCCACCCGATCGGTCCGAATCTCCGGCACTTTGCTGACTTCAAGCTGGAGTCTTCCGATCTCCCTGGCCGCAGCGGATACGGTAACCTGGTCCTTCGTTACCACCTCTTCGGCCCTCTCCTCGCCCGCTTTCGCCTTTGCCTTGTCCGGCTTCGGTACGTTTGACCCCGTAATGTCGAACCTGTCGGTAATCTTCATCTTCTCCCTCCTCCGATGAACTTGTGTTGTACTACTATTATAGTATCGGAGATATTGAAAAAAAATTAACCGATCAGCCCGAGCGGGTCAACCGGGACCCCCTCCCTCCTCACTTCAAAGTGCAGGTGGGGGCCGGTGCTCCTTCCCGTCGATCCGGACAAGGCAATGACAGTATCCGTATCAACCACTTCTCCCGTTTTTACCCGGTTTTCAGCATTGTGCGCATAGAGGCTCGTCATGCCGCCGCCATGCTCGATGATCACGCAATTGCCATACCCGCCCGAATACCCGCTGAATACCACCGTGCCCGGCGCTGCCGGGGCGACAGGGGTTCCCTCGGGCAGGGCGATATCCATCCCGTTATGCCGTTTCAGCTTCCCGTCAAGGGGATCGTGTCTCACTCCGTACCCCGAAGAGACCCTTCCGGATGCGGGCATTCTCAGCCTTTCCTTTTCTTCCTTTCCGGAGGCGGCGCCCGCACTGTGCTGAGCGTTCTCCGCCGCAGCCTCCTCTCCTCCTGCCTCCACCACCTCCTGCAGTGCAGGATTCCTCAGGAGGAAATCCCCCATCCCTATCCCCCTCTCGGCAAGGGATTCGGCCATCTCTCCCGTAATAAAGGGCAGGTAGCTGGAGACGGTCTTGTCCTTCCCGAAGGAGGTCTGCTCCATCATGACCTTCAGGAATTCGCTCAGGAATACCGTCTCGATCTGTTTGGCGGCCGCTTTCAGGTCCGCTTTCCCCTGTGCGTCCGCCAGGGGGGTGCCCTGCCCCGCCGGAGGCCTGATGCCGGTCAGGTCTTTCACAGTATCACCAGGTCGGCCTTGAGGCTCCCCGCAGCCTTGATGGCCTGCAAGATCGCCACAAGATCGCGCGGAGTCACTCCCAATGCATTGAGGGCTTTTACCAGTGCGCCGATGGTCGCCCCCTTCACCTCCATGAGGGACGCCTTCTTTTCCTCGATTTTCACGTCCTTCTGCGGCACCACCACGGTCTGGGCACTCCCGGGGGCGAAGGGAGGAGGCTGCGACACCTGGAAATCGGTCGAGATTTCGATGGAGAGGCCGCCGTGTGCCAGGGCAATGGGACTGATGGTCACGTTTTCGCCGATCACCACGGTCCCTGTCCTTTCGTTGACAACCACCCGTGCAGGGGTGTCTATCTCGATCGTCATGAGCTCTATCTTCGACATCAGCTCCACCACCCGGTCGTTAAAGGAATCAGGGACCAGTATCACGATCACCGACGGCCCTTCCGCCCGGGCAAAGTTTCCACCCAATCCCTCATTCACCCTGTCCGCCACCTTTTTCGCGGTCGTGATATCCTGGGAGGCGAGCAGGAGGTCCAGCCGGTCCTTCCTGTTCAGAAGAACCGGCACTTCCTTCTCCACGATCGCGCCGTTCGGGACGAGCCCCACATTGGGATGGTTCTTCGTTGCCGAAGTCCCGCCTCCCCCTGCGGTAAAGCCCCCGATGGAAACAGGGCCCTGGGCCACGGCATACACGGTACCATCGGGCCCCTTCAGGGGGGCCATCAGGAGCACCCCCCCCTGGAGACTCTTCGCATCACCGATGGAGGAGACCTGGACATCCACCTTCGAGCCGGGCTTCACCATGGTGGAGAGTTTTGCGGTGACAATCACCGCGGCGATGTTCTTCGTCTTCCCTTTCAGATCGGCGGAGCTCACCGTCACCCCCATACGGGTAAGCATATTGGCGAAGGGCTGAAAGATATAGGTGCCGTCCTTGTCGCCCGTCCCGTTCAGGCCCACCACGATTCCGTACCCGATGAGCTCGTTCTCCCTCACCCCGGAGAAATGCGCGACATCCTTGATCCTCTCCGCATATGCGAAGGAGGACAGCAGGCTGCAGGCAAGGGAGAGCACGCAGCAAAGGAGTAGAAGGCCCTTCCCCTTTGCGGATCGAATTCCATCCCCTGGCCCCATTCCCTGCTCCTTTCCCTTTCCTCTCCCTGTTTTCACTCTAAAACGGCCAGACCTTATCCATCAGCCGCACCAGCCAGCCCTGCGCCTGTTTATCGTCGAGCACACCGTCACCCACCAGGTAGATCTGGGCGTCCGCCACATATTGAGAATACACGGTATTGTTCGCCGATATGTCCTGGGGCCTTACAATACCCCTGAGGACGATAATCTCCTTTTCATTATTGACGACAACCTCTTTCCTCGATTCAACGACCATATTGCTATTGGGGAGCACCTCCACCACTTTCGCGGTAATCGTGGCGCTCAGCGTCCCTTCCCGTGAGGTGTCTCCCGAGCCCTTGAAATCCGATTTGCCCTGGCCGCTTATCCCCTTTGAAAGGTCGTTCAGCACAGGGGTGTTGTCCACTTTCATACCGAAAAGGTTGGTGATGTTGTTATCGGCGGTGGAATCCCGGTTCGCATTGGTAACCGCCTTTTTCGTGGCGGAGGTCGTCTCGGTGATCAGGATCGTCAACAGGTCATTGACCCTCCCGGCCTTGAGGTCCTCATACAGGAACATCCGGTTCACCCAGAGGGAGCCCTCCGAAACGGGCATTTCCCGTTCCTTCGTCTCCACGTAGCGGGGCGGCATGGGGGCGCTCCTGATTTCGCGGGCATCCTTCAGTCCGGAGCAACCGGTAAGCCCCGTGCAAAGCAGAAGGCACCCGGCAGACAGGGCGATTGCTCTGCCGCAGCGCATTCCCCTGCTTTCAGGCACTCTTCTGCTCATAGCCTCACCCGCACGATGCCGGGCCCCTCGAGAAGCCCAACCACCTCTTTTTTGGATGCTTCGCAGTAGACACGGGCACTCCCTCCGACCGTCGCATCGCCCCTGAGCTGACCCTGTGCCGATACCGTGACTCCATCCCCTTCCACGATGACCGTTACCTTCTGTCCTCTCTTCACGCCCCCCTGCGGCGTGAGATACGCCGTTCTCAGGATAACCCCTTGTCCGATAGTCGAACGGAGAGTCCTCCCCTCGAGCTCTTTTCTGTCGGTGACCGCCCCCACCGGAAGCCGCGAACTCCTCTGCCGTACGGCAACGAAATCGTCCTCCCCCAGGAGACTGCCGCCTGCAAGGGGCTTCGAGGAGACGAAGACATCCAC
>JADLDZ010000021.1 GCA_020846375.1 Nitrospirales bacterium
AACAGGAGAGTCGAGATGATGTTCATCTCCGAGTAGCCGTTTCGTCTGGAGGGAGGGGGTGCTCCCCTCCTCTCTCCAGCGAATGTGGGATCCCTCGCCTTGTCTCTCCTCTGCCTTGTCTCTCCTCGCCTTGTCTCTCCTCTGCCTTGTCTCCTCCCCTCCCCTCCCCTCCTCTTCCCCGGATATCCGTACGACGCCCATGCAGGAAAGCGCCTCCCCATGAAATTTCTTGATATTTTTTGAAACATATGTTACATTGATAACAGAAGTTACATTATTTTAAAAGGAAGCGACTGGAATGAAACAGACCCCTTCTTCAGCCGGAGGGCGCGCACCCCGCTGGCTCCTCTTCTTCTACAGCGTCCCCTCCCGCCCGGTAAGCGGACGGGTAAGGATCTGGAGGAAACTGCTCAGGGCAGGCGCCCTGCCCTTCAAAGGGGCCGTCTATGTGCTCCCGTACAATGAGGAGCACTACGAATTTCTGCAGTGGCTCGCCGCAGAGGTGACCGCGCTGAAGGGGGAGAGTGCGTTTGTCGCAGTGGAGAGGGTCGAGACCATGGAAGAGAAGGAACTCGTCGAGCTTTTCATCCGGCAGAGGGAAAAGGAGTACCGCTCCCTGGAGAAGGGCCTGGAAGAGTTCGAGAGAAAGGTGCTCAGCATCAGAAAAGGCGGTGCCGCGCTGAAAGATGCGAAGCTGCCGGAACAACTGGGAAGATTCGTCGGAGATTTTGAAGAGATGCGGAAAATCGACTTCTTCTCCGCAAAGGCAGGGCGGGATCTCCAGGCGAGAATCCGGGGCATCGAGGAAGAAATAAAAGGCCTTGCCGGCACCGTTCCCGAAAAGATGAGCGGTATCGCGCTCAGGAAGAGAGGCGATTACCAGGGGAAGACATGGATAACACGCAAGAAACCCTTCGTCGACAGGATGGCTTCGGCATGGCTTATAAGGAAATATATCGATACGAATGCCGCCTTTGCATTCACCGACGTAGACAGCACAGGGGAAACTCGCGGCGCAAACACGGTCGCTTTCGATCTCAGGGGAGGGGAGTTTACCCATATCGGCGACAGGTGCACCTTCGAGGTCTTGCTGCGGTCTTTCGGGTTGAAGGAGAAGGCGCTGAGAAAAATGGCGGAAATCGTCCATGAGCTGGACATGAAAGACGATAAATACCGCAACCACGAAGCGGCGGGCATAGAGGAGATCCTCTCGGGGATCAGAAGGACGGCGCGGAACGATGAGGAGGCCCTCGAAAAGGGAATGGCCGTGTTCGAGATGCTTTACGCGGCAAAGTCCGCGTAAAGGACGCGTCAGGCATGATCGCCTCCATCCTTGATGGGGAGACAGGTATCACTAATAAGCTTGGAACGAGGGACGCAATGAAAGAAGTAGCGGAAATGGTGGTCGGATTGATGGCGGCATCGGCGCGGACCGCGCCGAAAGCGGGGGGAAAAGACTTCCTCGAGATCATCGTACTCACCGGCGAAGACGACCTGAAAAAGATCGCGGAGGCGATGAAGGAGTATGCACCGCGCAGCACGAACGAAGCGTACTGGCTGAGGGATGCCTCGAATATAGAAAACTCCCGGGCTCTTCTCCTGGTGGGGCTCTCAAAACCGGTAACGGCCGGATACGATTGCGGCGGCTGCGGATACCCCACCTGTGCGGACTTCTCGAAAAACAGGCAGATGCAGGAGAAGGAGATGGGCTACACGGGCCCCCACTGTGTGATGCGGATGATGGATATCGGGGTCGCCCTGTCCTCCGCCGCGAAAACGGCAGGCATGCTCAACGTTGACAACAGGGTGCAGCAGCGCGTCGGGGCAGCGGCGAGGGCACTGGGGTATATTAGGGCGGAAGTGGCGATGGGCATCCCGGTGAGCATTGCGGGGAAGAGCATCTATTTCGACAGGTAAACCCCTGTGAAACACTGAGACTTGCATGAAAAAGCTTCTCAGTCCCTTTGCCGCACTCTGCACCGTGGGCTTCTTCGCACGGTTATCCTATGCCCTCGCGAGGAGCCCGGTGCTCCCCCTCTTCGCCCTCTCCCTCGGAGCGGGACCTGAGGCCGTGGGGCTCGCCGTAGGCATATCCACGGTAACGGGGATCTTTTTCAAGCTCCCCTCGGGGGCCTTGTCCGATGTCATCGGCAGGAAAAAGACCATGCGTATCGGTCTTGTGGTATTCGCCGTCATGCCCTTCACCTATCTTCTGGTAGAAGACTATTCCCTGCTGGTTGTTATCAGGTTCTTCCACGGCTTTGCCACTGCCGTATACGGCCCTGTCGCGATGGCGGTGGTGGCGGAGCTCGCATCGGGGATCAGGAAGGGGGAGATGCTTTCCTGGTTCTCCTCCATTACTATCATAGGAAATCTCCTTGGCGCACCGCTGGGCGGATTCATTCTCTACAGCGCGGCGTCGGGCAGCCCTTCCCTCGTCGAATTCCGGACGGTGTACATTGTAAGCGGCATAGCGGGCGCAGCCTCGCTCCTCATCGCACTGAAAGTGCTCGGGCGGGAGGAGAGGCCTGAGGGGGGCAGGTCTCTGCAGGAGGTATACAAAAAGTTCGCTTCAGGAATACGGGAGGTGGTGAGCGACCGCAGAGTGCTTATCACCGCGAATATGGAAGGCCTGCAGAACATGACCATGGGCGCTCTGGAAGCCTTCCTGCCCGTTTATGCGGTGACCGTGGCCGGACTCAACGAGTTCCAGGCCGGGCTCCTCTGGGGAATACAGGTAGTGGTGACCATCGTTGCAAAACCCATCATGGGAAGAACCTCCGACAGGTACGGGAGAAAGCCTCTGATCGTGGTCGGAATGCTCCTGTGCGCCGCGGCTTTCGGTTCCATTCCGCTCCTGAGGGATTTCTATCTCCTTTCCCTCGCTGCGCTGGTGTTCGGCCTCGGAGAGGCTTTTGTCACCTCGTCCTCCGCCGCCCTGGTAGCGGATATCTGCAAGGCGAAACATTTCGGAGCGGCAATGGGAACCTTCGGCACGATTTTCGACATCGGGCATGCATCAGGCCCCCTCCTTGCCGGCTTCCTCGTGGCGCGATACGATTATCGTATAGCATTCTGGATATTGGCGGCAGCCGTTTTGGCAGCCGTACCGGTGTTCATAACGAGCGTGAAAGTCGAGAGAGAAAGGATTCACACAACGGTCTGAAAATATGCTACATTTATTTTATTCTTCAATACCGGACAGGAGAGGAGGGAGTCATGGCGGATGCAGTGTTTTGTCCCGTAGGAAGGTTGGAGAAACTGCTCCTGGCAACAGACATGTCCGAATTCAGCGAGGGTGCCGTACGCGAGGCCCTGCGTTTTGCTCAGAAGTGCTCAAGCAAGCTTTACGCGCTCTCAGTGCTCGAAACTAATCCCGAATACGAGACGATCGGCGCGCGGGTTTCCGAGCAGGAGGAGGCGGAAGCGATAAAACACCTAGAATCGGTACGGGCGAGGGCTGCACAAGAGGGGCTGGACTGCGAAATTATTTTTCACCGCGGAGAAAAGCCTCACCAGCTCATCGTCGAAGAGGCACTGGGAAAAAAGGCAGACATGATCGTGATCGGACGCAGGGGGCGCAAGGGCCTCGCAAAGCTGCTCCTGGGAGAAGTGGCCGTGCAGGTGATCGGGCATGCGCACTGCAAGGTTCTGGTCGTCCCGAGGGCAGCGCGGATTGAATACAGGACCCTGCTTGTCGCCGTTGACGGCTCTGCCCACAGCAACGCAGCAGTCTCCGAGGCGATCGCCATCGCTCAACGCTGCGGGAGCCGTATTATTGCGGTCTCTGCAATAAGGGATGAAAGGGAAAGGGAAGAGGTGACTGCGAACGTCGGCAGGGTCGTTGAGAGGGCGCGGCAGGAGGGGATAGCCGCCGAGGCTCTGACCGCCATGGGCCGCTCCTTTACCGTGATCACTGAAACAGCGGGCGGCAGGGGTGCCGATCTGATCGTTATGGGCACGTATGGAAGAACCGGGGTCAGGAAGCTTCTCATGGGCAGTGCGACGGAAAAGGTGATCGCGAATGCGGGATGTGCCGTCCTGGTGGTCAGGGCTGCACCGGAGCAGCAAACAGAGGCGGCATAAAAAAGGCCTCCGCGGTATCTCCGCAGGGAGGCGCCCTCCTTGACACCCTCCCCCTCAAATGATACCTTTTAGATAGCGAAAGGTACAAAGGAGGCTCGGATGGATGGAAACGGCAGGAATACGGGATTGATCGCTCTCTTTTCCTTTCTCCTCGGAGGGGCCGTCGGCGCGGGGCTCGCCTTTCTCACCGCCCCCCAGTCCGGCAGGAAGACGAGAAGGCAGCTGCGCCACTTCGTGGAGGACACGAGAGAGCAGGCGCTGGAGTACGCCGGCAAGTTGAGGGAGAAAATCCTATAGGGAACCATGGCGGAGAGCCCGGTACTTCTGCGCTGTCCCTCCTGCGGCGCCGTCAACAGAGTCCCGGCCGCCAGACTTGCGGAGCATCCGAAATGTGGAAGGTGCGGAGCCGCCCTCAGCTTCCCCGGTGCCCCGGTGAACGTCACGGATTCTATGTTTCCCCGGGAAGTCCTTCAATGGCCTGGTACGGTGCTGGTGCAGTTCTGGTCTCCCCGGTGCGGCATCTGCAGGACGATGGCCGCCTCCATCCAGGAGGTGGCCCGGAAGAGGGCAGGCAGACTGAAAGTCGCCCTCGTCAATGTGGACACGGAGCAGCCCCTCGCCTACCGGTTCCGCATACAGGGAGTCCCCACCTTTCTCCTCTACCGGAACGGAGTAAAGGTCAACGAAATCACGGGCGGCATGCAGGAATATCAGCTGGAATCGTGGATCGATAGCTCTCCCTGAACCCCGCTCCCACCTCGGAGCGGCGCACGCGGCAGAGTGCTTCCGGAGAGGGCTTCAGAAGCTTCCCCCTATCCCGATTCCTATCCCTATCCCAAGGTGCACCGGGGACGGACCGGACGGCCTGAAGAGGTGTATCTCCCGGCTCCTGACGAGAGGATAGCGGTATTCCATCTCCCCGATGAGTCCGGTCTTCGACCCCATCACCTCACCGGCTACGGTAACAAGCTTCCCTTGCGTATACACGGCGGGATCAAGATATGCGGGATAAAAGGCGATGAATCTGCCCAAAGAGGCATCCCTCCCGTTTCCCGGCCTCTCGCGGGAATCGAGGGGCTGCTCCAGGACCTCGATAAAGGTGCCTTCCTTCGTAGTGGTGGTGGTAATGACGGTCCCTCCGAGGATGACCACCTTTCCGCGGTAGGCATCGGGATCGGCGAAAAAGGCGCGCGAGGGCAGGCTCCTGTCGGCCGCATCCCTGCTATCCGGGGAGATGACATGAGCGCATCCCGAAATAGCCAGAAGGACAAAGAGCGCGATCCCCTGCATGATACGCATAAACACCCCCCTCCAGGCGGCAGATGCTGCCGGAATCCGGAGGCGGCTCCTGCTGCTGTTGTTCCACCACTGCCCCCGGACCGCCGGTCATCGGCCTGTCAACTCTTCCACTTCTTCCCGGCCGTGCTTCATTTCCGCCACTTGCTCCTTGTCCAGTTGCAGCAGGAGGGCCTGAAACTCCCCGATATGTGTCTTTTCTTCCTTCGCCACATCCATGAGGATCACCCTGAGATCCTCGTTTTCGGTAAGCGTCGCCATCTGCTCGTAGAGGTTGACCGCATCCAGTTCGGCGATGAGAGCGGCCCTGAGGATCTCCTTGTCCAACATTTCTTTTCCCAGACTTTCCCAACTCGCCGGTATCTTTGACAGCATGGCTCCTCCCGTAAGTCTTTTACTTCAATTGTAGCATCGCGGACAGAAATTTCAAGGAAGTCTGAACAGGCTTTCCTGTCTCTTGTTTTGACGGAGCGGAAAAGCGATGATAGAATTAGATATTCTTCATCAAAGGGAGGAGATATGCCGAGAGTGGTCGTTGCGTTAGCGGACGGGTTCGAGGAAGTGGAGGCGATGGCGATCGTGGATGTTCTGCGGAGGGCGGAGATAGAGACCGTCATTGCGGGGCTGCATGGAGGGCCGGTCGTGAGCGCGCGCAAGGTGAGAGTCGTCCCCGACACCACCATCGATACCATACGAGCGGAAGATTTCGATATGATCGTCCTGCCCGGAGGGCAACCCGGCGCCGACAACCTGAATGCGGATGAAAGGGTAAAACAGCTTATCCGGGATTTCCACGGCAGAGGCAAGTATACCGGCGCAATCTGCGCGGCGCCCTACGTACTGGCAAATGCGGGAGTCCTCGACGGCAAACGCGTCACCGCGTATCCCAGCTACCGGGACAGGCTCGGCGGGGCGCTCTACCAGGAAGGAAGCGTGGTGGAAGACTCCACTGTCCTGACCAGCAGGGGGGCGGGCACTGCCCTCTGTTTCGGCCTCGCCCTCGCAGGAAAGCTGGCAGGCCCGGAAAAAGCCGCAGCCATCAAAGAAGCGATGCTGATACCGGACGAGTGCGACTGATCCCCCGTCGCAGGGAGCCAGGCCTTGTACAGGAAGCAGGGTCTCACTTCCGGCGGCGTTCCGGGAGGCCCCTCATTTCCCGAAGAGCCCCTTGAGCAATTCTTCAGCGCCGGAGGATTGTTCCCCTTCTTTTCCCCCCGGACGCAGTTCCTCCTGGATTCTCCTTTCTATTTCTCCGGCAATCCCCTTCTTCAACTGCGATCCCACCCCTGCCGTATTCAACCCGACCGAGGGCTTCTCCAGTGTACCGCTGATTCGAAGGGGAATGGTGCTCCACCCTTCCCGGTCCTTTATGTACCCCGTGATCTTCGCGCTGCGGGGGAGCTTCGCGCTGAGCTGCGGAGAGAGGCTGAGATCCATCAGGAGGGCCATCCTTTTATCGAAGCCTATGGTGCCTGCGGGAGTGAGCCTGAGCTGGTCCGAGGCGAGCCTCCCCTCAAGGGATACCTTTTCGTCCTTTATGAGAAAGGTAAACCGGGCCTTCTCGAAACGGGGAGCCCTGACCTCCTCGATCCCCGTATACAGGGCAAGGGCATCGGTTATCCTGGTGCGCTGCACCTGCACCCGGCTCAGATCCGCGGCTCCCTTCCCCGTGAGGGACCGTTTCACCGCCTCTGCAAGCCCGGCACCCCCGGAGTCCGTCCTGAAGGCCAGGGAGGCAGTCCCTGTTCCTTCCGCGCTCACCTTCTCTCCTCCCGCAAAGCTCATGCTCAAGGGTTCGATACGCGCCACACCGTTCCGATAGGCGTATTCCGCAGCGAGATTGCGTACGGTAAACCCCTGGTAGCGGGCGACATCCACTTTCAGGTCCCCCTTTACCCGGAAGCCTCTCCCTGGCGGGGAGTGCTCTGTACGGACCGGACGGCTTCCCGCAGCAGTTCCACGACCCCCCGCCCCTCCCCCGCCTCCCAGGGCCAGGAGTTTTTCCACATCCAGCTCCTTCGCTGAGATGGAAAGCTGTACCTCGGGGGCAGTACGATACTCCCGCACTGTGCCGGCTATCCTCACCACCTCCTTGCCCGGTGAAGCGGTGAGATTCAGGAGGAGTTGGTCATCTTTCATGTCCACTCTTCCCGAAACAGTCACCGGGGTTCCCGCCCTCTGCGTCGTGATGCTCTTGATGATGATATGCCCGTGCACGACCAGGTCGGCAAGGCTCCTCCCCACGGAAGTCTTTAAATCCACCTCCTCAATGAGGGCGGAAACCGGGGGGATTTCTCCCCGGGCATCCACGAATTCCACGCGCGCATTTTTCACCACAATCCTGTCGGTAAGGAGGGCAAAAGGAGCGCGGCCCTCCTCCTTCCGCTTCTCTCCCCCCGTGTTCTTTTCTTTAATGTCGTTGAAATTATAGGTCCCGTCGCGCTCCCGCCTGATAAATACATAGGGAGAGACGACCTCTATCTTGTCGATCACCAACTGTTTTCTGAGGAGAGGTTTGAGCCGGTAATCGAGAATGAACTCCTCCGTACGTACGAAGTCACCGCTCCCGTCCCGCTGCTTGATGGTGAGCCCCTTTACGACGATGCCGGTAAAAAAAGAGACGTTCACCTCCCTGATCTGTACTTTCCTCCCCGTGAGGGCCTCCAGCCGGGATACGAGAAGGGAAATAACGGCATCGCTCTTCAGGTAGCTTCTGATGAAGAGCGTGAGGCCCGCGAAGACGACAAGAAGCACCCCCAGCACCACTCCTGCCACCACCATCCATTTTTTCATTGACCCCTCCGAAAGAAAATTTTTCCCGCTCCGGCGTGAGAGGAGGATACCTCCTGCTCCTCAAAGTATAGGACATAAGAAAGAGACATTCCATGAGGGGCCATAGGGGGCCTGCCCTTGCCTTGGGGCCGGACCGCTCCCCGGAAACTTCCTATGGTACAATTAGGATGTGCAGGCACACCGTGTTCGTCTGCGCACATCCTGAAGAAAATGGGGGAAGAACGGGAGTGAGGAAGAGGCCAAAGGAGCCTGCTGCTCCTGCCGAGAGGCACGAGACAGTACGCCAGGAGATTATTTTTCTCCTGGCAGGACAGACCCTTTCCGCCCGGGACATCTCCGTTGAGGTGAGAATCTCGGAGAGGGAGGTCTACGAGCACCTCGATCACATCCAGCGGACGGTGGTCCTGAGAGAGCTCCACCTGGTCACCACGCCCGCCGAATGCAAGAAATGCGGCTTTCTGTTCCGGAAGAGGGAGAGGCTCAAAAAACCGGGGAAATGCCCGGTATGCAGAGGCGAAGCCATTAAAGACCCGCTCTTCACCATCTCGGTGCCGAAGAACTACAGCTCATAACGGGGGGCGAAATACCCCCTCCCGACCTCACCCTCGCTGCCTATACGCCGGTCGCTGCCGGACGACGGGAAACCCCTTCGAGGCCCATTCGGGGAATCCTCCGATAAAGACCTTGATCCGCTTATATCCCAACTCCCTGGCTGCGCCCGCAGCCAGCCGGCTCAGCACTCAGCCCACCCCCCTGCAGTAGAAAACGAGGAGGGTGCCTTTATTCTTCGGCAGCACCACACCCAGGGAAGAGAGGGAATCGGGAGGCACATTGACCGCAGAGGGGAGATGCCCTTCCCGGTACTCCTCCGGAGTACGCGCATCCACCAGCACCATTTTTGTCTTCTTGTCCATCAGGTTCTTTACTGCCCCGGCGTTCAGGGTTTGAAATTCCTCCGCAAAAGCGGGCGAGAGGAAAAAGAGAAGGAGGAGCAGCGGCACCATCCATTTCACTTTCATCAGACACCTCATTTTTTCTTTTTCATCGCTTCGAGGAACTCTCCCCTCCGCTCCCCGGTACAGGCTACCGTATCTCAAGGCCCTCCTCCCTGAACCTTTTCAGAAGCCGCATCCTCAATGCGTGCTGCACCGGGAACTGATCTTCAAAATTGCGCAAGGAGCAGGTCAAGGTGAAGTCGAGGGTCGTATCTCCGAACCCAGGGATGAGTCTCACCAGGGGCCGGGGCTCCGGGAGCATGCCCGGCACGTCCCGCGCGGCCTTTTCCGCCTCCTCCCTGATGAGCCTCTCCACCCTCTCCGGGTCGGAAGAAGAGGGAACCCGTACGGGGAGGGAAAAAGACATGACCACATCGGGAAGACAATAATTGGTGACGACACTCTGCGCCAATTTGTCATTCGGGATCACCACCATATTGTTCGCCAGCGTCCGGATCCTTGTCGTCCTCCAGGTGATGTCTTCGATATACCCTTCCT
>JADLDZ010000022.1 GCA_020846375.1 Nitrospirales bacterium
CGCTGATACGCTCCAGGACCGCCTTTTCCCGTTCGGGGGAGTGGAAGGGGAGATTGGCCTCCCTCTTGATCGCGGCGATCTCGACGGCGTAGCCGGCCCTCTTGTTCAGGAGCGCCACGAGCTCCGCATCCACCGCATCGATCCTGTCCCGCAGCCGCTCCAGACTTGACGGTTTTTTCGTTTTTCTGTCCATGGTCTCTAATAGTACAGGACTGATTCTCACTTTTTCAATGAGGGTGTGATGCAAAGTGGCAGCACAAAGACGGATCGCAGGGGAGGGGGAGGAAGCGATAGCGAATAGGAATCCTCTGGTGAGGGAACCTTGGGGGGAAAGTCCTTTCCGCTCATTCTCGCCCGGCCTCCCGCCTTCTGCCCCAGAAAGACTCTATCTTTCCGGGGACCCCTGTCTCTTTTTACGTATGTCCGGGGAGGCTACGACAGCCCGCTCCACCATCCTTGGTTCCGCCTGGGCTGGCGAAGCCGCTTCCAAGGCATTCCCCCCAGAAGTCCCCTTGTGCATGCCTGTCTCGGGCGTTACCTGCCCCCTCTGAGATTCCAGACGCTCGCTGCAGACAAGAGGATACCCCCTCTGCCCCCCTCATGTCCCTCTCCTATGAATCCTCACAACAGGGGATCATTTCTTTCCCCTCCCTTTGAGGGGAGGGGAGGAAGGGGAGGGTGTCCTGTAGGGCGTAACTCCCCCTCATCCCCTCTTACCTTAAGAGGGGGAATCTGCTCCTCCCCTTAGGCTAAGGGGAGGCCGGGAGGGGTTAGTCAGGTGTCCTTTCCGAAGGAGGGCGTGTTGGAGGAATCCGGATGCCGATGGGGAGGGGATAGGGGAGTGCGTCGAATCAGACAGGACGAGGAGGCTCAGATTCTGTGCAGCCGGATGATGTTCCGTTTTCCCAGGAAGGGGGAGCTCGCCACGAATACGATGGAGTCGCCCCTGGTGACGATCCCGTCCCGGATCAGGGACCTCTCCACTTCGGACAGGAACACGTCGTTGAGCACGAGCATGTCTCTTTTCCTGATCGGCCTTCCGAATACCCCCCAGTAGAGCGGCATCTGGCGCAGCACCTTCTCGTCGGGGGTGAAGGCGATTATCGGTACGTCGGGCCGGAGCTTGGAGAGGAGCCGGGCGGTGAACCCGCTGTTGGTGAAGACCACAATGGCCTTTGCCCCGATGACCCGCGCCGCGCTGCAGGCCCCGTCCGCCACGGCCTCGGGGAAAGCGACGCCCACCTCGTAGGTCGAACAGATCTTCCTGAAGAGATCTTCTTCAGTGGAGCGGATGATGACGTCCATCATGCGCAAGGACTCCACCGGGTAGTTTCCCGCCGCCGTCTCCGCGGAGAGCATCAGGGCGTCGGTCCCGTCCAGCACCGCATTCGCCACGTCGGAGGCTTCCGCCCGGGTGGGCCGTGTATGCTCCGTCATGGATTCCAGCATCTGCGTGGCGGTGATGACCAGCTTGCCCTTCCTGTTGGCCAGCTCGATGAGCTGCTTCTGGATGATGGGCACCCTCTCGGTCGGCAGCTCCACTCCCAGGTCTCCTCGGGCCACCATGATGCCGTCCACGATTTCCATGATCTCCCCGATGTTGTCCAGGGCCTCGGGTTTTTCGATCTTGGCGATGAGGTGGGGCAGCTCCACCCCCTTCCGCTTCGCCCAGCTCCGCACCAGCCCGATGTCGGACGCACTCCGCACGAAGGAGACGGCGACATAATCGACACCCAGGTCCAGCCCGAGCTCGAGGTCCTTCCTGTCCTTGGCCGTGAAGGCGTGGAGGGTGGTCTTCGATGCAGGGAGGTTGACGCCCTTCTTCGACGTGAGGAGACCTCCCTCGATGACCCGCGCCTTCAGCGCATCGCGGGCGCCGCCGGTGACCTCGAGCTTGATCAGGCCGTCGTTGATGAGCACTGTTTCTCCCGGCTTGACATCCTCCAGCAGGGCGGGATACGAAATGAACAGGCGGCTGCCGCTGCTGATCTCCTTTCCCGGGGAGAGGAAGACCTCGCTGCCCGTTCTGAGCCGGATGCTGCCGCCTTCCACCTCTCCCAGGCGTATCTTGATCCCCTGCAGGTCCTGGAGGAGGGAGACGATTTTCTTCTGCTTCCGCGCCTCTTCGCGGACCAGGGTGGCCACGGCGCGGTGCGTCTCGTGGTCCGCGTGGGAGAAATTCAGCCGGGCCACGTTCATCCCGCTCCGGATCAGTTCGGCGATGATCTTCCGGGAGGAGGAGGCCGGGCCTATGGTACAGACGATTTTGGCTCTTCTCATGGTATCCGCGCTGAGGGCGGGATTGCTATGCGATGTTTTCTTCCGCATGGACGGGGAGGTGCACCGGTTTGACAAGGGACACATGCTTCTGCCAGTCTTCCCCGGTGGCAGGGTAATCGGACCGGTAATGTGCGCCGACGCTGCCCTCTCTCCGGAGCGCCGCTTCGGTGATCAGCAGGGAGACGGTAAGCATGTTCTTCAGTTCGAGCCCTGCACGGGTCGCGAAATCCGCGTCCAGGGCACCGCTCCACCGGGCCAGCGCTTCCCGCGCTTCGCCGAGGGATTTCCCGCACCGGATGATCCCCACCTTCTCCCACATGATGCTCCTGAGAGAATCGCGCATCTCTCCCATGGATAGGTGGGAAGTGGAAAGAGGCGGGGTCCCGGACTCATTTCCCCTGCCCGCCACTCCTGCGCCGGTGTCAGGTGCGCTCTCGGCGTAGTGTGCGGCGGCGTTCCCCGCCCGGAACCCGTACACGAGCCCTTCGAGGAGGCTGTTGCTCGCGAGCCGGTTGGCTCCGTGGACCCCGGTGCAGGCGACCTCCCCCGCCGCATAGAGCCCGGGGATGCCGGTCGCGCCGTCAAGGTCCGTCTTCACGCCCCCCATGATGTAGTGCGCTGCCGGAGATACGGGGATGAGGTCTTTCGTGATATCCACTCCGTAGCGGAGACAGGTGGTGTGAATCCTGGGGAAACGGTTCCTGATGAA
>JADLDZ010000023.1 GCA_020846375.1 Nitrospirales bacterium
ATACGAAGACCGTCGCCTTCAATATCCCCCAGACCTATCCGGCGCTCCCGATGAACGGGGTGATGGTCAGCGGCTTCGTCGCCCTCGATCTCAGGAAGGCGGTGTATCCTGACAGGGTCTTCTCCTATCTGAGTGAAAGGGGCTACCGGCTCGATGTCGATGCGCGCCTGGCAGCGGAAAATCCCGAGGCTTTTTTTGCCGACCTCTTCGAGGTGTTCCGGAAGAGAAGGGAGGCTATCGACTACCTGTATGACAACGAAGAGTGGCAGCTCTTTATCGGGACGATCACCGAGACCGACCGTCTGCACCATTTCTTTTACGATTCAGCGCTGGAAGGGCGGTATTCTACTGTTTTTGAAAGGTTTTACCTTGAGCTGGACAGGTTTGTCGGGGACCTGGCCCGCAAGGCGGCGCAGGACGGCGCCCTCTTCATGACCTGCTCGGACCACGGCTTTACCCCCATCTCCACGGAGGTATACCTCAACCGTTGGCTCATCGAAAACGGGTATCTGGAGCGTGAGGGAGGAGAAGGGCTCAAGGGGATGACTTCCTCCTCGCGGGCCTTCTGCCTGGACCCCTCACGGATCTATCTCCACGTCGAGGGGAAGTACAGGAAGGGAAAGGTGCAGCAGGGCGAATGCCCGGGGCTGCTCGATGAACTGAAAGAAAAATTTCTGGAAATCGCCTTCGAGGGCCGGAAGGTCATCAAAGAGGTGTATCGGAGGGAAGAGATCTTCCAGGGGAGACATGCGGAAAACGGTCCCGACCTGTATCTTCTGCCGCACTACGGGTTCGACCTGAAGGGGTCGGTGGACAGGGACTCCGTTTTCGGCACCTCCCGCTTCAGAGGAATGCACACCTACGATGACGCCCACCTGTTCGTTTCCGACGGGGCGCTGGTACAGGAGGATGAGCGATGGTCCATAGAGAGAGTGCTGACGAGCGCATACTCTACGCTGAATACGGCCGTATAACGTTCGTGTACGATGTGGTGAAGCGGGCGATGGACATGCTCCTCGGCCTCCTCTTCCTCATCGCCTTTGCACCGCTCTTCTCTCTCATTGCCCTGCTGATAAAGCTGGACAGCGAGGGGCCCGTTTTCTTCCGCCAGAAGAGATGCGGGAAAGGAGGCCGGGAGTTCTTCATGTACAAGTTCAGGACCATGGTCAGGAACGCCGAAGCCTTGAAGGGCGCCCTCGCCAACGAGGTGGACGGGCCCATGTTCAAGATGCGGAACGATCCCCGCATCACGCGGGTCGGCCGGGTCCTGAGGCAGTGGAGCCTCGATGAGATTCCGCAGCTCATCAACGTGGTGAAGGGGGAGATGAGCCTGGTGGGACCGCGCCCCCTCGCAAAGAACGAAATGCCGGTGACGGAGGAGGAGCTGCCTTTCACCAGGGATAAGACGCCGGTGGACATCACCTGGAAAGAGACCCGGCTCAGGGTCAAACCGGGGATGACCGGGCTCTGGCAGGTGCAGGGGAGAGGGAGCGGCAAGTTCAGCTGCTGGATCAAGTACGATATCGAGTACGTGCAGAAGAGGTCGGTTCTCCTGGACGTCAAAATACTTTTTTTGACTCTCAATGCGGTGCTGAGGAGGAAGGGTGCTGATTGATGCGATAGGAATGACTATCCATGACGCTCTGGAGAGGAACTGCCGCACGCACCCGCAGAAGAGTTTTATCCTGGCGTACGACAGGGCCTTTACCTACGAGGAGGCATGCCGTATTTCGAACGGCTTCGCCCGTTTCCTGGCCGCCTCGGGAGTGGGACGGAACGAAAAGGCATGCCTGATACTGCCGCGCGTCCCGGAGCTGGTCCTCGCTTTCCTGGGAATGGTAAAGGCGGGAGTGGTCCCCATCCCGGTGAACTACACGATCAGCCCGGGGGAGATCAGACAGTTCATCTCCCTGGTCGCGCCGTCGGTGATCGTGATCCATGAGAAGCTCCTGCCCCTTCTGGATGGAGAGACCCTCCTCCCCGGGAACAGCAGAATCGTGGTGGTGGGGGAAGACTCCCATGGACATATTCCCTGGAGGGAGGCGGCCTCCCCCGCAGCGGAAAAGGCCACCCCGGACAGCGGTTTCGACACGATCGCCTACCTGAACTACACCACGGGCTCCAGCGGCACCCCCAAGGGGGCTGTCGCCACCCATGCCGCTATCTACTGGAATACCCGCGCCGCGGTGGAGGCCATGGAGATGACGGGCGACGACATCCATCTCTGCATGTTCGCCCCCTTTGCGCATCCCCACGAACTTTTCGCACGTCCCCTGTATACCGGGGGCACCCTCGTCCTGCTCGAGGAGATCAACCCGAAGACCATCGTAAAGACCATCAACGACAAAGCCGTCACCTGCATGATGGGTCTTGCGCCCATGTTCGACATGATCGCCTCCCACTGTCCCGATAAGAAAATGGAGAGTCTGCGCGTGGCGGAGAGCGGCGGCATGTATACCCGTCCCGACATCATCAGGAGCTTCAGGAAGCATTTCGGTATCCCGGTTCTTTCGGTGTGGGGAAGCACCGAGACCACCGGCATCGCCCTCGCCAACACCCCCCGCGCCTACCGGGAAGACGGCTCCATGGGCAGGGTGTGCCCCTTCTATGAGCTCAGAATCGTGGATGACGAGGGGAATGACGTGGGGAGCGGGGAGATCGGCGAGCTTGTCTTCAGGGGGAAGGGAGTGATTTCCGGGTATGACACCTCCACCGACCTCCCTGCCGCGGACGGCTGGTACTGCAGCGGGGACCTCGGATGGAGGGACGAGGAGGGATACCTCTACTTTGTGGAGAGGAAGAGCGGCCTGATGAAAGTTGCAGGCCTGAAGGTCTACCCTCTCCAGATCGAGATCTCCCTCATGGCGCATCACGGCATCAAGGAAGCGGCGGTCATCGGGGTGGAAGACCGGCTGAGGGGCATGGTGCCGAAAGCGTACGTCGTCCCCCGGGAGGGCTTCACTCTCTCCGAAGAAGAGGTCAGGGCGTTTTGCAAAGGGAGGATGGCGGATTACATGATCCCGAGGACGGTGGAGATCCGGAGCGAACTCCCCAGGATAGGGAGCGGCAAGATCAACAAGAGGGCGTTGGAGGGCAGATAGGGACGTATGAAAGCATTGCGGGCGGAAGCGGAGTGGGCTCCCCGGAACGGATGTACGCCGAAGGGGCGTGAGCTGACGGAAAGAAGGGCGTCTTCCGGAAGCCGGATGTACCGGAACCCCGTCCTGGGCATTACGGAGGTGAAGGAGCCGGAACCCGGACACGACGAACTCCTGGTACGGGTAAAGTACTGCGGCATCTGCGGCTCCGATACTCATGTCTACGAATCCGATGCCGAGGGGTATATCATCTTTTCCGGGCCCGCGAAGTTCCCCTGCACCCTGGGGCACGAGTATTCCGGCGAGGTGGTGGCGGTGGGAAAAGAAGTCGCCGGGTTCGAAAAGGGGGATATCATCACCGGGGAGAGCGTCCTGTGGTGCGGCACCTGCATGCCCTGCCGGTACGGAATGCTGAACCAGTGCGAGAATGTGGAACTGCTTGGCCTTACCCACGACGGGGCCTTTGCGGAATACATTGCGGTAAAAGCGAAATACTGCTGGAACCTGAACCGTCTCCACGACCGCTTCACCGCCGGGGAGGTGCTGAAGATAGGCACCCTCGTGGAGCCCATCGGCTGCGCCTATAACGGCATCTTCATTTCGGGGGGAGGCTTTCCGCCCGGGGCGTACGCCGTCGTATACGGCGCAGGACCCATCGGCCTCGGCGCCGTGCTCCTCCTGAGAGCGGCGGGGGCCGCAAAGATCATCGTGCTCGACGTGGTGGACGAACGTCTTGCGCTTGCGGAGAGGATGGGCGCCGACCATGTCTTCAACGCCGCCAGGACGGAGGGCATCGAGGAGACCATCATGGACCTCACCTCCGGATGGGGGGCGGACATACAGGTGGAGGCCGCGGGAGCCGCCCGCCGGACGGTCCCTATGATGGAGAGGCTCTATTCGCGGAGAGCGAAGATCATCTATCTCGGCAGAGCCGAGGCCCTGGCGACGGTGGAGCTGAACCGGCTCGTCTCCGGCGCCCACAGCATCATCGGCTCGCGGGGCCATTCCGGGTACGGCATCTTCCCCAACATCATCCGGCTGCTCCAGGAAGACAGGCTGAACGGGGTGGGCGAGATGATCACCTCTGTCTTCCCCTTCTCCGGGATCACCGACGCTTTCACCGCCTCGACAAAGAGGGTGGACGGAAAGATCCTGATCACTATCGGCTGAATGCAGGGATCTCCCCATGCAGAAGAAGGGACAAACCTGTTATAGTATTCTCACTGTTTTTTTGACCTTTTCCCGTTTCGGGGAACAGCGATGAGGGAGGAAGTCTGCATGAAGAAGTCGGTCGTATCCATACTGGCGGGTCTGTGCTGCGGCGCCCTGCTGGTTGCGGGGTGTGCCTCCACCGGTACACAGGGGAAAAGCGGAGAGCAGGGCCAGACGCTCGCCTCTTCCGATGAGAAGGGTGAAACTATAGACAACCTGAAAATCTCCGAGTTCATCCTCGGGAACGGCGATTCCATCGACATCTCCGTATACCGTCAGGACGACCTCAAGAGGACCGCAAAGATCGACCTTTCGGGCAGGATCATGTTCCCTCTGATCGGCGACGTGCAGGTCTCGGGGAAGAGTATCTACACGATCAGGGAGGAAATGCAGGAGCGCCTTGCCAAGTACGTCGTAAATCCACAGGTGATCATCAGCATCACGGCGGTCCAGAGCCAGAAAGTGGTGCTCCTCGGCGAGGTCCAAACACCCGGGGTCTATACCCTGGACTACGATCTCAACATTTCGGAAGCCATCGCCCGGGCCGGAGGGCTTTCCGACAGCGCGAAATCTTCTTCCGTGCTCCTGTTGCGCAGAGACGGGAAAAAGCAGGCAACCACCGCAGTGGACATAAAACATATCCTGGATTCGGGTGATTTCTCCCGGGATATTCTCCTCAGAAACGGCGATATCGTATACGTTCCCAAGAAGACCATCGCCAACATAAGCTGGCTCATGTCCAATATTTCGCAGATCCTCAGCCCTCTTATCTCCACGGAAACCGGCATCGTCCTCTGGCCCCAGGTCAAGGATGTGCTGCAGGGCAAGAGCCCTTCGACGGTCTTCTCCGTACCGACGCAGTAGGGGAAGAGGACAAGGGACAAGAGCGGCGAAAAAGCTGGCGAAAAGCCGGTTGTGTATGCTATCATGATTCTCCGGTGGTTCTGCTGGAGGGGCCACACCCGTTCCCATTCCGAACACGGAAGTTAAGCCCTCCGAGGCCGATGATACTATGACCGCGAGGTCATGGGAAAGTAGGACGCCGCCGGATTTCAGGAAGGCCCGGTCCACACCGGGCCTTTTTTATTGCTCCTTTTCTCTCCCCTGTCCCCTCCCCCGCCGCTGCCCGGCCACCTTGAACACCACAGCGGGGGAGAAGGTGAAGAAGCCGTAGTGGGAGCGAATGAGGAAGAAGGGGATCATGTTCAACAGGATGACGCTGCACATGGTGGCGAAGGCCGCTCCGTTCATCCCGTACCGGGGCACGAGGGTGAGGTTCAGGGCGAGGTTGGTGATGACGGTGAAGAGCATCACGTTCTGGAATACCCTCTGTCTGCCCGTCATCTGGAGCAGGTAGCCCACGGAGCCCGTGAGGGCGTTGATGAACTGTCCGACGGTGAGCATGAGAAGTGCTGCGGCCCCTGCCCGGAACTCCATCCCGAAGAGGCCGAGGGTAAAGGAGGGGAAAAAGAAGAAAAGGGCCAGCACCGGCGCGGAGCTCCAGAAGATGAGTTTGGTCGACTGCTGGGCGATCGTGCGGAGTCCTTCCGTGTCACCGCTGCCGTGGCACTGCGCGAATTTGGGGGCGGCGATACTGTTCACCGCGAGGAGCGAGAGGCTCGTCAGGGTCGAGACCTTCAGGGCGATGTTGTAGATCCCCACGTCGCTTTCGGAAGCGTAGATGCCAAGGATGATCTTGTCCACCCATCCCATGAAGAGATAGAGAGAGCCCGATACGAGAATAGGCAGGGAGACCTTCAGCACCGCCTTCAGCTCCACCCGCTCCCCGTTGCCGGCCGGGGCCGCGGGAATCCTCCTGAGCCAGAGGAAAAGGGAGAGGGCGAAGGCGGCGAAAATGCTGACGAGATAGACGATAAAAGGCATGAGCAGCCCCTTCGTGAAGAGAAAGGAGAAGGCGAGCAGTGTCGTGGCGAGCAGGGGGATGGCCATGTCCTGCACGAAAGAGTACTCCTTGATCTTCTTGAGCCCCCGCAGACTCTCCGCATTGAGAAAGAGCAGGGAGAAGGGCACCACGGCAAAGGAGGCCATCTGGAAATAGGGACCCAGGTATCCCTTTCCGAAGAGGCGTGCCGCGATATGCGGTGAAGCGAAATAGAGGAGCAGCGAGAGACCTATGCCGAAGGGAATGATCGTCCTGAAGCTCTTGAGGTACACATCCCGAGCAAGGTCCATCCTGTCGCGCGAGGAATACTCGGCGACGAACTTGAGCAGTGCCGTATCGAATCCGAGCCTGCCGACGATGGATACGATATTGAGCACGGTGATGAAGAGGGTGAAGACACCCATGGTGTGGGCACCGTAGGTGCGGGTGATCAGCATGGTGAAAGCATACCCGAAGGCCATGCCGAACACCTTGAAAAGGAGAGAGACGAGGCCGCCTTTCACCAGCTCTTTCCCGTGCGCATCTTCCCTGCCGGAGAAAAGCTTCTCCCGCACGGGAGCGGGGAGCACCCTGCGCAGAATCCCGCTGAAGCGCCTGTCTGATTGATCATTCATCGAAGTCCCCTTTCCGGTGCGTGCGTTTTGCGGTGGGAGGAAATCACGCGGAATATGCTGTTTCTCGCTTCAAGGCCACCGGGCGGCCGGTGAAAAGTACCTTTTCTTTTTTCGGCCCTGACAGGTATACTAACCAACAAATATGCCCTATTCCTTAAAGCGAAGTCCATCAAGTATAGCAAATACGGCAGCCGGATGACAAAGCACCGCCCGGGATTCTCTCTTCATTCGATACAAGGGGCAATACGCGCATAGGGAAGCAAAGAGGAGTTTGTATCATGAATGATATCAAGGTTTTTCTCATCGGGATCGATGCGGCGACTTTCGACCTGATGGACCCATGGATAGAGGCGGGGAGACTTCCGCATATCAAGTCGCTGATGGACAGGGGATGCTCCGGGGTGCTCGAGTCCAGCATGCCCCCCCTCAGCCCGGTGGCGTGGCCCTCCCTGTATACCGGGGTGAACCCGGGCAAGCACGGTATCTTCGATTTCGTGGAGAGGGCGAAGTCCGGGTCCGGGATCTCCTTCCTCAACCGCTCCCACTGCAAGGCGCAGCCCCTCTGGCGGCACCTCAACCAGGCGGGCTACCGGACCGGCATCGTCAATGTCCCCATGACCTTTCCTCCCGACCCGGTGGACGGGTTTCTCGTCTCGGGCCTCGATACCCCCAGCATCAGGAGCCCCTTCACCCATCCGCCGGAGCTCAAAGACGGCATCATTGCAGCGGCGGGGAAATATATCGTCGAACTGGAGCACAGCCCCCGTCTGATGGACGACCCCTCACGGTACCTGGAGATGATGTTCGAGATGGTCGAGGTGCGGGAGAAGACGGTTCACTATCTGATGTCCCATTTCCCCGTCGACTTCTTCATGGTGGTCTTCACTGCTACGGACCGGGTGCAGCACACTTATTGGAAATTCATCGATCCGCAGCATCCCGATTACCGCCCCGGGTTCGAGGACGCCATCCTGCAGGTATACGAGAAGGTCGATGCCGCCGTCGGTCGCATGCTCCGGAAGCTGGACCCGTCCACCCACGTCCTGATCGTATCGGACCACGGGATGAACGGCGTCTACAAAAGCGTCGACCTGAACAGCCTGCTGCGTGAAAAAGGGTACCTCCGCCTGAAGGACGATCCCTTCTCCCGTGCCTACGATTTCTACCGGAGGGTGAAGAGGCGCCTCCTGAAGACGAACGAGCTCCTGTGGTTCGACCATTTCGTGGACTGGAAGCGGACAAAGGCCTTCCACATCGGCTCCTGGGGCAACATCTACCTCAACCTGAAGGGGCGCGACCCGCAGGGAATCGTGAACCCCGGGAAGGAGTACGAGACGGTGCGGGAGGGCATTATCGGAGAACTGATGCAACTCAGGGACCCCGCGAACGGGGAACAGGTCATCCTCGACGTGAAGAGGAAAGAGGATATCTTCACAGGCGACCACCTTACCCGCGCCCCCGACCTGGTCATCCTCTGGAACGACCACTACAACTGCGTGAAGACGGTCCATGAGAACATGCGGGGGCGCAGCAAGAGCCTCCTCCAGCCCTGCGGGGTCATCTGCGCCGACCACCACCCGGACGGGATATTCATCATCTCCTCTCCTCGGATGAAACAGGGAATACGCGGGCTCCGGGCGCAGATCACCGATATCGCCCCCACCGTCCTCTCCCTGATGAACGTGGAGGTCCCCCCTTCCATGGACGGCAGGGTGTTGGCGGAACTCTTCACGGAGGGTGTAGTGGAAAAGCGGTCCGTCAGCTGCGGGGGAGACACCCCCGTAAATGGCGGCGGCGAAGAGGTGGAGTACTCGGGAGAGGACGCGGAAATGATCGCGGAACGCCTCAGAAACCTCGGGTACATCGAGTAAGAGGCATGAAAATCCTGCTGGTGCAGTCCTTCCTCGACGGAGATACCCTGCCCCCCGTGTACCCACTGGGCTTGTCCTATCTCGCCACTTTCCTCGATGGGCACGAAGTGAGGATGTATGATCCCAATGTGGCGGAGCGGTCCACGGAGGGCCTTGCCGCCTCCCTCAGCGGCTTCGCGCCCGACCTGGTGGGAGTCTCCCTCAGGAACATCGACAACCAGTCCCGGATGGACCCCCTGAACTATTACGGTGATTTCCGCGCCATCGTCCAATCGGTCCGAAAGCGGCTCCCCTCTGCGGTCATTGTGGTCGGCGGCACCGGCTTCTCCATGTTCGCGCGGGAGGTCATGGAGGGAAACCCCGAAATCGACTTCGGGGTGCACCTCGAGGCCGAAGAGTCCTTCCCCGAGCTCCTGAACAATCTCTCCGCTCCCGAAAGGGTGAAGGGAATCTACTACCGGCAGGACGGCGCTGTCCGCTTCACCGGAGTGAGGCCGCTCCCCGCATTCGAGGAGTTTCCCCGGCCGCGCCGCGACCTCGCGGATATGGGCAGGTACACGGGGAATGCGGCGGTCGGCATACAGACGAAGAGGGGATGCCCCCTGAAGTGCACCTACTGCACCTACCCCGTGCTGAACGGCAACAAGATACGCATGCGGGCCGCGTCCCGGGTGGTGGACGAGATCGAAGCCCTCGTCATGGAGGGGACGAAGCAGTTCATGTTCGCCGATGCCGTATTCAATCGCCCGGAAAAGCATGCGGCGGAGATCTGCAATGAGATGATCAAAAGGGGCGTCAGGGCGGGCTGGATGGCGTACCTGGACAGCAAAGGCAGCACGCGGGAGGCCCTCCTCCTCATGAAAGAGGCGGGGTGCAACGGGATCTTTTTCTCCCCCGACGGGCTGTCACAGCCGTCTCTCGACTCCCTCAGGAAGGGCATACGGGAGAGCGACGTCTGGAGGATCCTCGGGATCATCGCCACCGAGCCCGGATTGAAAGAGGTGGAATTCATCATCACCATGTTCATCAATACCCCCGGCGAAACCCCCTTCGGGATGCTCAGAATGTTCGGATATAAGGTCATTTCCGTGCTGATGAAGATCTTCCTGAGGCGGCGCATCTATGTGACCATAGGCTGGATCCGGATCGAACCGGAGACCGGCGTCTACACGGTTGCCGTAGACGAGGGAGTGATCCCCCCGGACACTCCGCTCCTCCAGGAGAGCAGGGAGGAGATCGGGAGGTTCTTCTACGTAAAGCCGTCGCTGCGGCGTCTGGACGATCTCATCCTTGCGGCGAGACGTCTTATGCGCTCGGTCCGGGGGGGGAGAAAGAAATAGGTGCGCATCGTGCTCTTCAGAAGGAGGTTGGCTGCCATGCATCTCGTGAAACCGGTTTTGCTTCTTGTGCTGTTTTCTCTTTTTCTTCCCTCGTGCAC
Source organism: Nitrospirales bacterium (assembly GCA_020846375.1). Lineage (GTDB taxonomy): Bacteria > Nitrospirota > Thermodesulfovibrionia > Thermodesulfovibrionales > Dissulfurispiraceae > Nitrobium. The sequence goes on from JADLDZ010000023.1 coordinate 10,137, forward strand.
CGCTTTTTCTGAGCCGGACGCCTTTGCGGGGTCTGATCCCTCCTTCGGCTCTCCCTTCGGCTTCACCACCTCCTTCTATCCCCCCCGCAGGCCGCCGAGAGAAGAGATGGAAGCCATGCGGAAGAGGATGGCCTTTGCCGGGAAACCGGCGGATGATCCCCCCTACTCCACCGCCCTGGACCTCGGGGTGAGATGGGAGCGGCCCACCCATCCCGTCCTGGACTGGAGCTTCGTGCAGAGGGACAGGGAAGCGATCATGAACGGGGTGTACGACTGGACGGTTCCGGACAACTTTCTGAAGAACGTACCCCGGGACCTCAATCTTGTGGTGACCCTCAATGCGGGCGACAGGGTCTTCCTGCCGGGGACATGGCAGTTCCGCGCACCCCAGGCAAAGGCCGCCTTTCTCGATTTCGTCAGGAGGGCGGTGGAGCGGTACAACGGCGACGGCATCAACGACATGCCCGGCCTGAGGAGCCCGGTAAAATACTGGCAGGTCGAAAACGAGCCAGAGTCCCATGTAGACAGGCGCGGCCCGGGCAGGCCCCAACCGAATCTCGATTGGAAGGGCTTTGCAGACCTGGTGAGGAGCACGTACGAGGCGATAAAGGAAACGGACTCCGGCGCCCGGGTGCTGAGCGGCGGGATCGTCAGTCCCCCCCCCGGACTCAGGGATACCCTTATCGAGAAGTTCTGGATTCCGCTGATAGGGGAACTGAACGGGCACGCTATCGATATCTTCGACTTCCACTGGTTCGACGACAGTTACCGCGACTCCTATCAAACCTATAAGAGGATCAGGGAGGCGCTGGACAGGAACGGTTTTGCCCGCACCGAGATCTGGATTACCGAGACAGGGGCGAGCAGCAAAGAGGGGGAGAGGAGACAGGCGGTGGAGTTGGTGAAGAGGTTCGTCTACCCCCTGAGCTACGGCGTAAAGAAGGTGTTCTGGGCCTGGGCCCTGGTGGAGGGATGGCCTCCCTTCGACTGCAGGTCCATGTTCGAGTATACCGGGCTGGTCTATGACGGGAACTGCCCGGGAGACCCGGGCTACGGGACCCGGAAGCTCGGTTACTATACGTACCGGTTGATGACCCGGAAGCTGTCCGGCATCTCCCTGGCGAGTGTCAGGACCCTTTCCGCAGGGGAGGGGAATGTTTTCGCTTTCAGGTTCCCGAAGGCGGACGGGGATATTTATGTGGCATGGTACGATACCACCCGGGAAAGGGACAAGACTCCCTTCGAGCTGAAGGGGGTGGAAGACGGGGACTATATCGTTACCGAGGCGGTCCCTTCGGCTGCGGAGGGGAGGCAGCTGCACGCTTCCCGGGATATCCCCTTCCCGGTGAAGAGAGTAAAGGCCTCCGGCAGGACGTTGCTCCTCGAACTGCCCTCGTCTCCGGTATACGTGGAAAAGGCGCGGTAACGGAAAAGAGGGTGGGGTGAAAACGGCATGAGAGAGATGACGGGACATACCGGATTGAGCCCGGAGAGGCTTCCGGCCCTGCGGTGGGGGTTGTTCGCCCTTGCGGGGATCGGTATTTCGGCCGTCTCCCTCACCAGCCCCGGAGTCGCCCTCCTGCTCTGCGCTCTTGCCGCGGTATTCCTCCTCTCCATGGCGAAGCCCCATCTCCCCTACTTTCTGGTGATCCCTCTGATGTCCTTCATCAGCATCGAATTCAGGCTCTGGGGAGACCCGAAGTTCTTCTTCAATCTGGCGGAGCCTCTCACCCTCTTCTGCTTCCTGGCGTGGTGGACGGCCCGGGGGGCCGGCTTGGTGAGACCCTACCGCCGGACGGACGGGGATCTCCCGATCCTGCTCCTCCTCCTGTGGGGGTGGGCATCCATCGCATGGAGCAGCGAGAGGCTCTTCGGCGCCTACTACATGATCATGTTTTCCGTGGGGGTCTGCCTCTTCTTCCTGACCGTCGCCCATCTGGACACCTTCCGCAGGATCAGGGCGGCGCTGATCTTTTTCGTAGGCATGGGGGTCATCAACGCGGCCATGTGCTTCTATTCCCTTCTCTCGAACGACACGGTGGAGGAGACGATCTACCATACCAGCGAGCATTTTGTGCTCTACCTGTTCAACCCGGAGGCGATGCTGCGGGGGCAGGGCTTCCTCCATCCCCTGGCTACTGCCTACTATCTCTCCCTGACCCTGATGGTGCTGCTCGGCTTCCTCTACACGAGCCGGTCATACAAGCGCCTGCTCCTGGCAGTGCTCTCCTTCTTCGTATTCGTCGCCATGCTCACCACCCTCAGCAAGGGGCCGCTCCTTTCCCTTCTCTGCGGGCTGGCTGTCTTCACTCTCATGAATGCCAAAATGAAAAAGAACGCCCTCATCTCATGGTTCCTCATCCTTGCACTGGTGGTCGTCGGGTTCGCCCTCTCGCGGGTGCCCACCGACGATTTCGAGAAGGCCCTGGATTACACATCAAAGACCTCGACCCAGACCAATGACGAATCCTCCTCCCTCGGGTCGCGGATACGGCGCTGGAAGGTGGGAGTCTACGCCCTCTTCGAGACCTACGGAATGGGGACGGGATCGGGGGGGTTTTATTCGTACATCAAACCCGATTTTGCCTTCGATAACGTGTATGTGCACGTGCTGGTGGATTACGGCTTCATCGGCATGTGGCTCTACCTCTGGTTTCTGGCGGCCGCAGCGCGGCGGTTCATCGAAACGTACCGGAAATGCACCCGGGAGCATTTCCGAAAGTGGATGCAGATATACATCGCGGGGTTTGCAACTTTGCTGCTTAATGGAGTAACATCACTGACCCAGGCTTTCCTGCCCATATGGTTCTATATAGGTATCGGGTATGCTTTCGTGTATGTCATCGCCCGTGAAAGCCGGGAGGAAAACGAGAACGGAAAGGTGGTATGTCAAGCGTAGATCGTTTCATAGAGATAGTCAGGAGGAGGAAGTACCTTATCCTCGCCTCCGTCCTTATTTTCGCCCTGATCCCCCTTGTGCTCTCCTTCTTCTATAAGCCGGTCTACAAGGCGTCCTCTCAAATGAGGATCCTCCTGCACGAGTCGCAGTCCCAATAACCTTCGGACATGCCGGACCGGGTGGGTACCTTCGAATACGCGGACAAGAACAAGGTGGACAACACCTTCTTCGCCATGCTGAAGAATCCGAAGTCGCTGAAGCAGGTGATCGCCACCCTCGGGATCAAGGATAAACAGGGGCATCCCGTCAACCCC